>NZ_KB944489.1:0-859 GCF_000389805.1 Cupriavidus sp. GA3-3 | reverse complement strand
CCCGCCGCTTCGCGCGCGAGGGCGGGGTTGTGCCCGGCGCCGGCCCGGCCTGGCGCGGCGGCAATGAGCGGCGGCCCGGGCGCGACGTGCAGCGGGCGCCCGATGTGCGCATGAGCCAGGCGGCCATCGCCGCGCGCGACCAGGCGCCGTCGCAGCCGCGCGCCGGCCGCGGCGATGCCGATGGCCCCGCACGTGGCGATCGCAACTATTCGAACGCCCCGGGCGAACCCTGGCGCGGCAACGGCCGCGGCCAGAGCAGCCGGCCCGACGAAGCCCGCGGCTTTGTTGGCCAGCCGGGCCAGCCGGGCGGACCGGCCGACCCGCAACGGCGGGCGCAGGGCATGCAGCGCGAACAGCAGCAGGTTTTGCAGCGCCAGCAGATGGAGCTGCAGCGGGAACAGCAGCGCGCGCTGCGCGAGCAGCAGCGGCAGGCGCCTGATCTGCAGCGGCAACAGCAGGAGGCCCGGCAACGCGACGCCCAGCAACGCCAGTGGCAGGACCAGGCCCGCGACCAGCAACGCCAGCAGGATCAGCAGCGCATGCAGCAGCGCCAGTGGGCGGATGGGCAGGACCGTCCCGATCCGGGGCGGCAATCGCAGGAAATGCAGCGGCAGCGCTTTGAGCAGCAACGGCAGATGCAGGATGCCCAGCAACAGCGCCAGATGCAGGATGCCCAGCAGCAACGGCAGATGCAGGAATCGCGGCAGCGCCAGGCGCAAGACGCCCAGCGCCAGCAGATGGAGCAACAGCGCCAGTCCGAAGCCCAGCAGCAGCGGCAGATGCAGGAATCGCGGCAACGCCAGGCGCAAGACATCCAGCGCCAGCAGATGGAGCAGCAGCGCCAGTCCGAAGCCCAGCA
>NZ_KB944488.1:0-77137 GCF_000389805.1 Cupriavidus sp. GA3-3 | reverse complement strand
GAAATCGCCTGCCGCGTGGCCGCCACCTGCCGCCGGCTCGGCATCCGCACCGTCGCGGTGTACTCGGATGCCGACGCCGACGCGCGCCACGTCGCCTTCTGCGACGAGGCCGTGCATATCGGCGGCGCGGCCGCGCGCGACAGCTACCTGCGCGCGGACCACATCATCGAGATGGCGAAGGAGGCCGGCGCCCAGGCCATCCACCCCGGCTACGGCTTCCTGTCCGAGAACGAGGCCTTTGCCGAGGCCTGCGCCGCGGCGGGGCTGGTCTTCATCGGCCCGCCGGCGTCCGCCATCCACGCGATGGGCAGCAAGAGCGCGGCCAAGCAATTGATGGAGAAGGCGGCGGTGCCGCTGGTGCCCGGCTACCACGGCGAGGACCAGGGTCCGGCGCTGCTGCGCCGCGAGGCCGACCGCATCGGCTACCCGGTGCTGCTCAAGGCCAGCGCAGGCGGCGGCGGCAAGGGCATGCGCGTGGTCGAGTCGGGCGACGCCTTCGAGGCCGCGCTGGCCTCGGTCAAGCGCGAGGCCAGCGCCAGCTTTGGCGATGACAAGGTACTGGTGGAGAAGTACCTGACGCGCCCGCGCCACATCGAGATCCAGGTGTTTGCCGATACCCACGGCAACTGCGTCTACCTGTTCGAGCGCGACTGCTCGGTGCAGCGCCGCCACCAGAAGGTGCTGGAAGAAGCCCCCGCGCCAGGCATGACCGAGGCGCGCCGCCGCGCCATGGGCGAAGCGGCGGTGGCCGCGGCCAAGGCGGTGGGCTATGTCGGCGCCGGCACGGTCGAGTTCATCGCCAACCAGGACGGCTCGTTCTACTTCATGGAGATGAACACGCGCCTGCAGGTGGAGCACCCCGTTACCGAGATGATCACCGGGCAGGACCTGGTCGAATGGCAGCTGCGCGTCGCCGCCGGCGAAGCGCTGCCGCTCACGCAGGAGCAGCTGCGCATCGACGGCCATGCGCTGGAAGCACGCATCTACGCCGAGAACCCCGACAAACAGTTCCTGCCGTCCACCGGCACGCTGCGCTACCTGCGCACACCGCCGGCGGTGCAGTTCATGCGCGGTGGTGATGTGCATGGCCCGGCCGGCATCCGCATCGACGCCGGCGTGCGCGAAGGCGACACCATCAGCCCCTTCTACGACCCGATGATCGCCAAGCTGATCGTCTGGGGCAAGGACCGCGACGAGGCGCTGGCGCGCATGCGCCAGGCGCTGGCGTCGTATCACGTGGTGGGGCTGTCGACCAACGTGGCCTTCCTGCAGCGGCTGGTGTCGTCGCAGGCGTTCCGCACCGCCGATCTCGATACCGGCCTGATCGAGCGCAACGAAGCCACGCTGTTCCCGCCCGCCGCCCCGGTCGGCCTGGAAGTCATTGCGCTGGCGGTGGCCGCGCTGCTCGACCGCGAGACGCGCGAGCGCCGCGTCGACGCCGCCGACCAGCATTCGCCGTGGACCCATGGCGGCGCGTGGCGGCTGAACGGCGGCGTGTCGCGCACGCTGCGCTTCGGCTATGGCGAGCAGGTGCTGGAGGTGACGCTGAATACCGATGCACGCGGCAGCACGCTGATCTACGCGAACCAGGTTGTGTCCTTCGCCTGCAACTGCCAGGGAGATGAGATCCGCGTCGACCTCGGTACGCGCCACGCGCACGGCCAAGTGCATGCCGACGGCGAGGTGTTTCATGCCTTCCATGCCGATGGTCACGTAAGCCTGACCTGGCTCGATCCACTGGCGCACGCTGGCGAGGCTGAAAGCGAAGACGGCAAGCTGACCGCGCCGATGCCCGGCAAGGTCATTGCCGTGATGGTCGAGGCGGGCAGCATCGTGACGCGCGGGGCCCCGCTGCTGGTGATGGAGGCCATGAAGATGGAGCACACCATCAGCGCACCGGTGGATGGTGTGGTCAGTGAAGTGCTCTATGGGGTTGGCGAGCAAGTGGCTGAAGGGTCGCAGCTCCTGGCGTTTGAAGCCTGATAATCGTGGGGAGGTTTCCGGCAATGCAACCAGACAAAGTCAAGATCGTGGAAGTCGGTCCACGCGATGGCCTCCAGAACGAGAAGGCGTTAGTGCCGACCGAGATCAAGGTCGCATTGATCGACCAGCTGACCGAGGCAGGCGCCGGAGATAAAGCGATTGTCGGGGCAAAGACTGAAAGCCGATCAGCCCTTGCAGCGGGTGGCCACGGATCCATCCCCGGCGGCAGCACCATTGACAGTTCCAGGGTGTAACTAGCATCTGTACGGATGCGCACACCAATGAACGGCTGGGGGCTTGGGGCGCAATTGGCAACGGCAATGCGCTCCAAGCGCTCAGCCACTAGTCCGTTGTTCAGCACCGGATACCCTGGCAACCAACCAGCAATGCGAGTCCAGCCGCTTCGGCAAAGTTGGTCAAGCTCACCACCCCAAAATTGCACAGCAGCTCGTAGCTGCTGATTCGCCGGTCGGCCCAGGCCATCACTAATAGGTTGTTGGCAGTGAATAGTTTGGCGCCGGGCCAGTATGCCCAAGCATCGCCATTTGCAGCAGCGGCAGGCGCGCCTTGGCCACCCCGACGGTTTGCACCCGCTCGGCGATTTCGCAACCTTCAAATGCCAGGCCACATGAGCCTAATAGTGCACCAGCGGCCCTGCCGCGACTTAGTTGGCAATCGAAAGGCATATTTTCAGCACTGATGCTAGGCAACGCGAAAAACCGTGCTTGATTCGCGTCAACAACTCCTGGCAACCCGAGTCGGGAACCGAACCTTCGCGACTTGACCTACCGCGGCTACATAGAATGGCTACAGGGCGACGGCGTGAAGGGGGCTCGAGATGACCATCATGGAGAACATAGCGATTGCTATCTCGCGTGGGCCGTCATGGCGAGGTGAGCACACGGAAATGTGCGAGCACAAGGGCATCGGACATCCCGATAGCCTATGCGATGGGGCTGTCGAAGCTGCGGCTCGCGCCTTGTGCCGCGCATACTTCGAAGCCTATGGCGCAGTCCAGCACTTCAATCTGGACAAGGCACTACTCATCGGCGGCATGAGCGCGCCAAAGTTCGGCGGTGGCAAAGTGCTGCGCTCAACGCGGTTGATAGTATCCGGCCCTGTTACCGAACTTCCGTCGGCCAAGGCCGAGCTAGTTGTCGAGCAGGCCATTCGTGAGTACCTGGCGACATCCTTGGGCGATATTGGCAATGACATCCGGATCGAGCCAATCCTCCGCCCCTCGGCCCCGAACCTCCGGCGCGTGACCAATGCAGCGTCTCTTTCGCTGTCCAATGACACATCCTTTGGCGTCGGCTATGCGCCACTCTCATCGCTTGAAAGAGCGGTGCTGTTGATTGCCGAGCTTCTGCGCTCACGTGCCGACAGGGGAATGTTTGAGGCGGCGGGCCTCGATTACAAGGTGATGGGGAGTCGGCTGGGTGCGCATCACCGTCTCACTCTTGCGCTGGCGTTTGTCGACCGATGCGTCCAAGGCGTCGATGAGTACTTCATCCTCAAGGGCCGGATTGGGTCGTATCTGGCCGAGCACATCGGCACCGACTGTGAGATTGCAATCAATACCCTCGATCGCCGGGATGCTTGCGACGAAAGCGGGATTTACCTGACGGTCACTGGCTTAAGTGCTGAGCATGGTGATGACGGCCAGGTCGGCCGCGGAAACCGGGTCAATGGCCTGATTACCCCCTATCGGCCAATGTCGCTGGAGGCCGCAGCGGGCAAGAACCCGGCGTCACATGTCGGCAAGCTCTACAACGTGCTCGCCCACCGGTTAGCCTCTCATATTCAGGCAAGCGTGGATGGCGCGGATGAAGTCGTCGTCCGGCTTCTCTCCGGGATTGGACGCCCCATCGACCAGCCCCAACTGTTTGCCATTGATGTCGTGGCCGAGCGCGGCCTCTCGAGCGCCCAGGAGCAGCAAGTTCGTGAACTCGCGACGCTACAGCTGGCGCAGCTTCCTGCCTTGGTCAATGAGCTGGTCTATGGCACGGTAGCGGTCTTCTAGGCCCGGTGTATGGGGAGCACAGCAACCTCGGCGCCGGCATCGGCTGGCCGAGCGGCTTCCCAGCCTTCAAACACATACGTCATGCGGCGTTCGACATTCATTCCTGAATCGGCACCCACCGCACCCCCGACCACCCATGAACGCTTGATTGAAATCAAGAAGCAAATCGACTGGTCACCCAGAATGAAAATGTAATTTATGCGCTGCAGCCCCTCTTAAGAGCCCCAAGGAGAGGATGGAATGCCGACCAAGTCCACCACCCCTAATGGGGGGAGTTACGGCCTCACCGAAGCCCAGGCAGCTCCAACGGCCGCCGCAGGCCCAGCCGCCTCGCAGCAGCTCGTGCGTGACCCGGTCTGTGGCATGGAGATCTCCCCACGGGAGGCCGCTACCAGCACGGAGCTCGACCAGAAGCGATACTGGTTCTGCTCTCCACACTGTGAGCAGGTTTTCCTAGCCAACCCGGCGAAATATGTTCTTCACCCCGTTGATAGGCGTAGCTCGGCTGGGCCCTCCCGCAGTCCTAGCCCACCCGGCGTCGCTCCTATCCCTGCGGCGACGCCCGCGCTTGCTTCCCACGCCGCCAAGCAACTCGCCAAGGACCCTATTTGCGGAATGATGGTGGACAAGGCTACGGCCCTCTCCGCCGAGCGTGGCAACCGCAAGTACTACTTCTGCAGCGAGAGCTGCCTTCGGACCTTCGAGTCGCCAGAGAGCGAGTTGAAAGCCATGAGGACGCGCGTGACCATTGCGCTCACGGGCGTGCTCGCGCTGGCGGTGCTGCGGGCTGGCGCCTTCCTGGCACTGGCAGCCGGCGCGACGCTCGTGACTTGGGCCCCGATTCCCGCCTTGCCTTGGTTCACGTGGGGGATGTGGCTATTCCTTCTCGTCACGCCGGTCCAGTTCATTGGCGGCTGGAGCTTCTACAAGGGCGCATGGAACGCCATCCGGACGCGCAATATCAATATGGACTTCCTCATCGCCCTGGGGACATCCGTCGCCTACTTCTACAGCGTAGTAGTGCTGTTCTTTCCGTCCTGGCTGCCCGTCAAGGTCGAAGAGCGAGACGTCTACTTTGAGGTGTCGGCGGTCATTATCGCCTTCGTGCTGCTGGGGAAATACATGGAGGAAATCATCAAGAAGAAATCCTCCGCCGCTGTTCGACGCCTGCTCGACCTGCGCCCCGCCGTCGCTCACGTGCTTCGCGACGGGACGGAGGTGGAAATCCCGGCTGAAAGCATCATGGTGGGCGAAGCGGTCGTTGTACGCCCCGGCGAGAAGATTCCCACTGATGGCAAGGTTATCGATGGCCAATCCAGTGTCGATGAATCGATGCTGACCGGCGAGTCGATGCCCGTGGAAAAGAAGCCTGGTGCCGCTGTCATTGGCGGCACGCTAAACCGCAGTGGCGCCTTCACCTTCCAGGCCACAAAAATCGGAGCGGACACCGCTCTCGCTCAGATTATCAGGATGGTCGAGGACGCCCAGGCCAGCACCGCGCAAATTCAGAGACTGGCGGACCAGGTCACCGGCTACTTCGTACCTGCGGTTGTTTCGGTCGCGATGCTGGCATTAGTGGGATGGACCGTCGCCGGTCATTTTCCGCAGGGACTGCTCGCATTCGTGGCTGTTCTGATTATCTCCTGCCCCTGCGCGCTAGGCGTCGCCACGCCAGCAGCGCTGATGGTCGGCGTCGGCAAGGGCGCGGAGAACGGCATCCTGATACGCGGCGGTGAAGTGCTGGAGCGGGCCGAGAAGCTCACCGCGGTTGTCTTTGACAAGACCGGGACGATTACGCGCGGAGAGCCGACCTTGACCGATGTCATCCCCTTTTCTGGGCGAGAGAAATCTGACCTGCTGACTCTTGCTGCCGCTGTGGAAGCCGGGTCCGAGCACCCTTTGGGAGAAGCCATCGTGCGCGCCGCACAGTATCGCGCGCTCACCACTCCCAAGGCAGCCAGCATCAGCGCATTGTCTGGCATGGGCATTCAGGGCCTCGTCGACGGTCAGCAAGTCTGGCTGGGCAACCGGCGTCTCTTTGCACGCCAAGGCATCCCAATCGAATCGGCCGAATCTGTACTCGGGAAGCTCGAGGCCGATGGCAAGACAGCCATGCTGGTCGGCGCCGGCACACAATTGCTCGGCGTAGTGGCCGTGGCTGACACAGTGAAACCGGAAGCGAGCGAGGCAATCGCGGCATTGAAGGCGCGCGCCATCAAGGTTGTGCTACTGAGCGGTGACAACCGCCGCACCGCCGAGGCAATCGGCCGGCAGGTTGGCATTGAGCATGTCATTGCCGAGGTGATGCCGGAAGACAAGGTCGAGACCATTCACGCATTACAGAAGCAAGGGGAGGTCGTGGCCATGGTGGGAGACGGCGTCAATGACGCACCGGCGCTTGCCGCAGCGGACATCGGCATTGCCATCGGCTCAGGCTCGGATGTCGCGAAGGAAACTGGGAGCATCATCCTCATTCGCGATGATGTGCGTGACGTGGTTGCCGCCATTGAGCTGTCCCGCGCGACGATGCGCAAAATCAAACAGAACCTCTTCTGGGCGTTCATCTACAACACCATCGGCATCCCTATCGCCGCACTTGGACTCCTGAACCCCATCTTTGCCGCAGCAGCAATGGCACTGTCCTCATTGAGTGTGGTAGCCAACTCCGCATTGCTGAAGCGTGTACGACTTGGCTCCAGAATTGCCAGCCCGGAGGCGAGATGAAACACCCGGTGGCATGGATTTGCGCTGCCTTTGCAATGCTGCTCGCGGCAGCTATCGTCTACCGGTTTGGGCTGACACCGTTCACCATACTGGTTGGCCTACTCCTGCTGTCCTGTCCGGTCGTTGTGGTGTGGTTGAGTCTTCGCCTTTCGCGACAGTGCGAGCGCGATATACGAAACGCAGTTGAGCGTGAACGCCAAGACAAAGGTTGAAGAGAGGGTCTATGAACTGGTTATCACAGAGTCTCACTTGGCTCCTGCTTGGCGGAACGGCGAACAGTTTTTCAGCAAGACCAAGCGAGATACATACACCGACGTCATCGGCACCATGGCTGCTGCCAGGCGGTACGGCGTTCGCTTTATAGGAGGAAAACATGAACCACGACCACAACGGTCATGAGCGGCCTGGCGACGCACTGCGCACCGTGGCCAGGTCCAAGCTGGTCATGATTGGCTTTCTGCTGGTGATTGCCTACTTCCTATGGACTGAACACCGGGCACACGTCATTCAGT
Organism: Cupriavidus sp. GA3-3; assembly: GCF_000389805.1. Classification (NCBI taxonomy): domain Bacteria; kingdom Pseudomonadati; phylum Pseudomonadota; class Betaproteobacteria; order Burkholderiales; family Burkholderiaceae; genus Cupriavidus; species Cupriavidus sp. GA3-3. The sequence continues at coordinate 69,895 of NZ_KB944488.1, read as the reverse complement.
TCCTGCCATTTCTTCTGCTGGCCGCCTGCCCCTTAATGCACATCTTCATGCACGGTGGACATGGACATGGACACAGTCACGGACCGGATGACGCCACCAAGGACACGAACGCCAAAGGAGAGCGATGATGCAACCCGAAACACAATCCAGCTACGGTCTCTGGTCGCTGGTCATTATCAACTCAGCTGTCTTCATCATCTTCGCCTTCAGCTTCACCAAGCCGAAGACCCAGCGCGACTGGCGCTCGTTTGGCGCGTTCTCCGCGTTCATTGTGGCGCTCTTTACAGAGATGTATGGCATCCCCCTGAGTATCTATCTCCTGCTACCGTGGCTTTCGGCGAAGTTCCCGGGAATCGACTTCCTCTCGCATGATGCCGGTCATCTTCCGGAGATGATTTTCGGCTGGAGGGGCAACCCGCACCTGGGGCCATTTCACATCGCCAGCGACATCTTGATTTTTGGCGGCTTCATCATGCTGTCTTCCGCCTGGCGCATTCTGTACCTGGCCCAGCAGCAGCACCGCCTGGCGACCACGGGTCTCTATGCGCGCATGAGGCACCCCCAGTATGTCGCGTTCGTCCTGATTATGTTCGGCTTCCTCCTGCAGTGGCCGACGATAGTCACTCTGGTGATGTTCCCCATCCTGGTCTGGATGTATGTTCGGCTGGCCAAGTCGGAGGAGCAGGACGCACTGGCCGAGTTCGGGCAAGCATATGAGGAATATCGCCAAAAGACACCAGCGTTCATTCCGCATATCTCAGCCCGAGATGTTCCGCGGACGCGTCCTCATTGAATTCAACCGTCATCTTCCTTGCACCCGGAGGCTGCCATGAAACCCTTCAAGACTGGTTTGACGCTATCCGCCACGGTCGTGCTGTTCTACGTTCTATGCACGCTCGTCTGGATGGTTCTTCCTGAGCCCTTCATGAATTTCATGAACGCGCTCTTTCACGGGCTCGATTTCCGGCGCCTTCAGACCGGCGAATCAGTATCGTGGTGGTCCATCATCTATCCAGCCTTTGTGTTTGCGGTGTGGTTCTTCGCTGCCGGGGCATTCTTTGCATGGTTACACAACAGCCTTCAAGGAGAGACCTGATACCAAGAATGGCGATATGACTCCAAGTCCTTGCGCCACAGCTCTTTACGAGCTCGTGTCACCACTGGCATTGAGACTCTGCTCCCCAAGCCACAGGTCGAAGAGATGTTGCGCCAGGGAAAGGGAGACCACCCCTTCTCCACGCTTCGGGTCAGACCCCAATCTGGTCCAGGACCTCGAAGCTGCCAATGCCTCGGCAACGCAAAGAGTACAGCGAGAGTACTGCGCAAATCAGTGATGCAGAAGTGCGGACGATTCTGGGCGACGCCAGTCAGCGGGTGAAGCAAACATTGCTGGCAAACCTGGAGCTGTTGCTCAACGAAAAAGTTACCCCGCTTTCACCTGGAAAGCCCCCCCCTTTCCCACCCGATGCGCCCGACTCAAGGGAGGTGAACCATGAAAATGAAGACAAGTAGCAAGACGGCTCCATCCGAGGCAAGCGCCCTCTCCCATGACAGCTATGAGGAGAATCTCCACCTGCTTCAAATCGAGCTGGTCAAACTACAGAAGCACTTCATTTCCTGCAGCGACCGGATTCTGGTGATTTTTGAGGGAAGGGATGCATCTGGGAAGGATGGGACCATCAAGCGCATTGTCGAACACCTCAGTCCGCGTGAAACGCGCGTCGTCGCACTGGGGAAGCCATCCGACCGTGACCGAGGCTCCTGGTACTTCCGCCGCTATGCGGCCGAGCTGCCTGCGGCCGGCGAGTTCACCCTTTTCAATCGCAGTTGGTACAACCGGGCCGGTGTGGAACATGTGATGGGCTTCTGCACCAAGGACGAGCATGAGGAGTTCATGGCAAGTGTCCCAGAGTTCGAACGGATGCTCGTGCGTTCCGGAATTCGTCTTATCAAGTACTACCTTGACATCAGCAAGGCCGAACAGAAGAAGCGCATCGAAGAGCGCCGCCGGGACCCGCTAAAGCAGTGGAAAGTCAGCCCCATTGACGAACAAGCGGTATCGCTTTGGAAGAAATACAGTAAGGCACGGAACGAGATGTTTGCTCGAACCAGCGACATCGTGCCATGGAACGTCGTGCGCGCCGACGACAAGCATGTCGCACGCCTCAGCGTCATCAAGGATCTACTGACCCGCCTTCACTATGCGCACAAGGACGCTGAGCTGATTCGCCCTAATCCGGAAGTTGTGTTTCCTTATGCAGAGGAACATCTTCTGAGCGGGGCGATTTCGAAGTGAGACGGTAGCGCAGCACGAACTTGTGACCTGCGAGGATGGATGAGATGAAGACCAGCATCATTGAAGTTAGAGGCCTGCTGTCCGTTCTGAGCAGGGGCGGAGGCTAATTGGGTCGCTGGCAGCACTACGGTGAAGTATGACGAAGCCGTAACAAGCCCGAGGGATGACCGGGCTGGGCATGGCGATGTTGTACCCCAATCTGAGCGCTGCGGTAGCCGACATCGCACACCCCAGTTGGCGGGCGTCCGCCATCGGCATCTACCGCTTCTGGCGCGACCTCGGGTATGGCATCGGCGCGCTCTGCCTGGGCGCAGCTGCGGCGCTCGGTGGCCGCGTCGAGAGTGCATTCCGGTTCGTCGCCATCGCAATGGGAACAACAATTGAAAACAACCTGCCTCAGATGACGTCCAGAGGGATTTTTAGATAGCGAACGCCATTCGCATCGGGCGGCGGCAACTCCCCGGCTCGTATATTGACTTGCACCGACGGCAGAAGCAGCGTGGGCATCGCCAGCGTCGCATCGCGCGCCCGGCGCATGGCCACGAACTGTTCCTCGCTCACGCCGTCATGCACGTGGATATTGCCTTCGCGCTGAGCGCGCACCGTCGTTTCCCATGCAGGCCCGCGCCCCTCGGGCGGATAGTCGTGACACATAAAGAGCCGTGTATTGCTCGGCAGGTCCAGCAGCTTGCGGATGGAGCGATACAACTCGTGTGCGTCGCCGCCCGGGAAGTCGCAGCGAGCCGTGCCGACGTCCGGCATGAACAGCGTATCGCCGACAAAGACCGCGTCCCCAATCTGGTAAGCCATGTCGGCGGGTGTATGCCCTGGCACATGAATCGCCCTGCCGGTCAGGCCGCCGATGGCAAACGTCGCTCCGTCGTCAAACAGGTGGTCGAACTGCGACCCGTCGAGCCGAAACTCAGGCTCCAGGTTAAAGAGCGTCTTGAAGACCCCCTGTACGTTGCGGATGTTCTGGCCTATTGCTGTCTGGCCACCCAGGTGTCGCTTCAGGTACGGCGCGGCAGACAGGTGGTCGGCATGCGCGTGCGTCTCGAGAATCCACTCGACTCTCAGTCCATGCGCGCGCACAAACGCAACAACCTTATCAGCACTTGCCGTCGATGTCCGACCCGCCTTGGGGTCGTAGTCCAGCACCGAGTCGATGATGGCGCACTCGGGGCGCCCCTCCTGAAAGACCACGTACGTCACAGTCCAGGTCGCAGGGTCGAAGAACGGCTGGATAGTCGGGTGCATGCTCGCCTCCTTGGATGCAGTACATTCTATTCACATACATTCTATTTTTCAATATAATATTAACAAGCAAAATGTAAACGACCTATGGACCAGCCCCACCCCGCCATCGACCTCGCCAGCATGCAAGCTGCTGCGGCGCAGGCCTGTACCCTGCTCAAGGTGCTTGCCAATCCGGACCGCCTGCTGCTGATGTGCCGCCTGTCCCAAGGCGAGCTGTCTGTCGGTGAGCTGGAGGAACAGCTCGGCATCCGGCAGCCGACGCTGTCTCAACAGCTCGGTGTGCTGCGCGAGAACAGCCTGGTGGCCACGCGCCGTGACGGCAAGAACATCTTCTATTCGGTGGCGAGCCCCCAGGCGCTTGCCGTCATGGCGGTCCTTTATGAACAGTTCTGTGCCAACCCCGATCAGGAGGCGACATGCTGATTGACCTCGCTAACTTCACGCCCGGCCTGTCACTGGTCGGCGGGCTCATCATCGGTGCGGCGGCCGCTGTGCTGCTGCTGTTCAACGGCCGCATTGCCGGCATCAGCGGCATCTTCGGCGGCCTGCTTAGCCTGCCTCGAAAGGACATGGCCTGGCGCCTGACCTTCCTCGCTGGCCTGGTTGGCGCTCCTGTGATTGCGAGCCTGCTCGGCAAGCCCGCCATTGCGGATATCCAGGCAAGCTGGGGCGAAATCCTGGCCGCCGGCTTCCTGGTCGGCCTTGGCACCCGCTACGCCAGCGGCTGCACCAGCGGCCATGGCGTGTGCGGCATCTCGCGCGGCTCCATCCGCTCGCTGGTCGCCACCCTCACCTTCATGGTGGCGGGATTCCTGACTGTCTTCGTGCAACGGCACCTGATTGGAGGCTGATATGACCGCCATGACTGCACTCGTCGCAGGCCTGCTATTTGGCATTGGCCTGATGGTCTCCGGCATGGCCAACCCGGCCAAGGTGCTGGGCTTTCTTGACCTTGCAGGAACCTGGGACCCGTCCCTCGCTTTTGTGATGGCCGGTGCCATTGCCATTGGCTCGCTCGCCTTCCTCATCGCCAAACACCGCAAACGCTCCTTCCTGGGGCTGCCTGTGCAACTGCCGGCCAGCACGGCCGTAACGCTGCGGCTGGTACTGGGCAGCGCCGCCTTCGGCGTCGGCTGGGGTCTGGCCGGCTTCTGCCCTGGTCCCGCGCTGGTTGCCCTGGGCGCTGGCTATCCGAAGGCCATTGGCTTTGTGGCAGCAATGGTGGCTGGCATGCTCGTGTTCGAGGTCGCGGAGCGCGCCAAATCAAGCATGCAACGGGCGTAAGCACGCCGGCACTGGCAGCGAAGTGCAGTTGGATAGAGGCGTGGCAGAGGAACAAACAATGCGCCGCAGGGCTGGCGCCGACGGGCGAAGTGGCGCTTTACACGGTTCCCGCTGACTTGCTGCCCTCATAGTCGATTTCCAGGTATTCCGCCGCCGGATTTGTTCCTGGCCAGACCGTTTCCTGGCAACCGGAGCATTGCTGCTGAGGGCATCCGCAAAAATGGTCTGCGCAGATTGCTCCTGCGCAGACCAGCACATCGATGGGACTGAACACCCGGTACACCCATCGCTTCGTTGATCCCAATCAACTCAAATCCCTGACCGCCGCATACCTTGGACTAGGAACCATCATGTTTTCATAGGAGGATCTCCCATGTCCACCAACCATCGCCTCTCTACCCTTATCACTGCGGCCGCCGTGCTAGCGTGGGCGCCAGCAGCTTTCCCGGCGTCGCCGGCTACCGGCATTGAGCATGAGCAGCACCATCCTGAAAAGCGGCAAGATAAGGCTCCGGTCGTAACTCCCGGAGTTTCCAGCGATGCAAAGCTGGACGCCCAGGTTGCCCACCTGCGTGCCATCAGAGAGCGGCTTTCGCGTGCCAAAACGCCGGAGGAGCGTCAGGCCCTCTTGGCTGAACGCCATCAGGTCATGCAAGATGCAATGGCCATCATGCAAAAGGACATGATGAAAATGGGCGGCCCTGCTCGTATGGCTCCTGGCAAGAGAGTCGCCAAGGGAAACGCCCCATCAAATCAAATGCAGATGTGCCAAGACATGGCGGGTAGTCACATGGCGTTCATGCAGGAAATGATGCAGACGATGGCCAACGACCAAGGCATGGGCCCGGGCATGGGCATGGGTCCGGGCATGGGGCCGGGCATGGGGCCGGGGATGGGTCCGGGCATGGGTCCGGGCATGGGGCCGGGAATGGGTCCGGGCATGGGTGGAAAGATGGCGCCAGGCGGATGATGGGTCTAGCCGTAAGGGTTGGCCCTCGTGCGGACTAATCCCGTCAGACCGCAAACCTGCCAGCCCCTTGCCGTCCGGCCGTCGCTCTTGCGACGGCAGTTCCGCTGCAGCAGCAGAATGGAGTGAGTGTCTGCAAAGCATTCGGCGTAGCGTCGCCGGTGCCGAAACGGTCCGTGGCTTTTTTCCGCCTTGCCGTCCTGAATGAAGCCGGTCGCGGCGTTCGCAATTACAATCGCCAGAATTACCCCGGCACATGGGGGCTTGATTCCGGACAACTGCGATGCCATCCCCAATCATGAGGCATGTCGCATCAGGCCACCCTTTCGTGGGGAATTTGCACGATTAGGCAAAAGCCCTTGCCGGGAGTGCTGTCGATGGTGAAGCTGCCACCCAGAAGGCGTGCCCGCTCCCGGATGCCAAGGAGTCCCAGCGATTTGCGTGGCCCGCTTGCGGAGGAGACCTTGTCCCAGCCCACCCCATTGTCTTGCACCCGCAACACAAGTTGGCCCTCTGACTGGGTGAGCTGAATATGCACGGTGGTCGCGTCGGCATGCCGGACGACATTGCTCAATGCCTCCTGGACAATGCGGAACATGGCGATTGCCGTCTGCGCGGGGACGTCAGCCTCGGCACCGTCCACGCTCACCGCCAATCCGTACCGGTTGGCAAAATCATCGGCCAACCACTCAATGGCAGGAATCATTCCCAACTCGTCCAGCAAGGCCGGCCGTAGGTCACTGGCAATGCGTCGGACCGAGGCAACAGTATTGTCGATGACGCCGTTTATGGCACCAATCTCGTCTAGCAGTCCTGCTGTGTCACGGCCCTCATCGACGTCCGCGCCGAGCATAGCCATGTCCATCTTAAGCGCGCTCAGGCGCTGGCCCAGGTCATCGTGCAGCTCGCGTGCAATGCGGCGCCTCTCCTCCTCGCGGGCAGCGAGTATCCCATCTGAAAGCTGTTGCAGTTCTTCCCGTGAGCGGCGCAGGGTCGCCTCCGCGCGTGCCCGCTCCGTGATATCACGCAGCATCACGGTATATAGCTTCGTGCCTTCGTGGGCCGTTTGCGAGATGGATGCTTCGATAGGGAATTCAGTGCCGTCACGACGCAGAGCGTAGAGTGCCCGTTGACGTCCCATCTGACGATCCGATACGCCCGTGATCCCAAACCGACGCACGTGCTCCTCATGAGCGGCCCGGTAGCGTTCGGGGATGAAGTCGCCGAGGGGGCGGCCAATCGCGAGTTCGGCGGGCCAGGCGAACAGCGTCTCCGCCATTGGATTGAACAGCACTACGCGTTGTTCATTGTCCACGGTGATGATCGCTTCCATGGAGGAGCGGATAATTCCCGCCAATCGCGCCTCGCTTTCCTTCACAAGCTGAAGGCTTCGGTGCAGGGCTTCCTCAGCACGCACGCGTTCGGTGATATCGCGCAGCATCACAGTGTATAACTTGGCCTCGCCGACAGAGATCTGTGAAATGGATGCTTCGATAGGGAACTCGCTTCCGTCCCGACGCATGGCGCACAGCGCCCGTTGGAGTCCCATCTCGCGGTCCGAAACGCCCGTGATCCCAAACCGGCGCACATGCTCTGCATGGGCGGCCCGAAAGCGGTGGGGAATGAAGTCGCTCAGGGAGCGCCCGATTGCAAGTTCGGCCGGCCAGGCGAATAGCGTTTCTGCCATGGGATTGAACAGTACGACGCGCTGGTCACTGTCCACGGTGATGATCGCTTCCATCGAAGATCGGATGATCCCCGCCAACTGGGCTTCGCTATCCGCCACGCGTTGGATATCACTACTCCCTGTAAGCTTCCTCAGCCGGTTCCAGTAAAGTCCCACGGCGAGCCCGATGCCCGCGCCCGTCAAGAGCACCAACGGCGCCAGGAACTGCCGATACCATTCGACGGTAGCCATCAAGAAGCATCCCCCCGCGAGGAGGAGAACGGCCGTCACACTGCCAATCGCCATGGCAAGGGAGTGAGAACGTTCGGACGAAGGCTGCACCTTGCCCGCGGGCGCCAAAGGGTTGCTCATGGAATGGACGATGATTGTCTGAGAGTGCTTCTCGCCCCCCAAATATATAGGGCGGCACCGGCCAAAGCGCAATTTGAACCGAAAATGCGCCGTAATCGCCGCGTGCATCAAGGAGTGAGCGAATACGGCAGTACCGCCGACAGCCACTGCGGGTCCGCGCCGTGCCGAATCATCTCCGTGGCGCCGCGAACCGCGGCCCCTGCAGCCATCGACTATCTCCAGGGCTGGCTGGCGCGCCCTGCCTGCGGCCGAGGCTATTATCGGCCCGGTGCCTGTTGGACTAACATCACCATTACACAGTGCCTGATTCGGCGTGCAGCCGGGATTGCGCAGCCGCCAGCGCGGCAGGATCTGCGATCGCCTGAAGGCATCAGCGGGAGTATCCCAGCAACCGGCGCCAGTTACGCAGGGGATCGGGTTCGCCATGCACATCGGGTTTCGCAAGTTTGACCTCGGCTTGCTGCCAGTCGCGGCCGGCACGCTGGGCGCTGGCTTGCTGCTTTTTGCCTTCGGCGAAGCGCTCGCCGCGAGGCTCGCTTGGGCGGTTGGCGCGCTGGTCGTCGCCGGCGCGCTGATCGTCGCCATCGTGCGGTCGCTGCGCCGGAAGGAAGCGGGCGTCGATGTCCTGGCGCTGCTGGCGATCGGGCTGGCGCTGGCGCTTGGCGAATTCCTCGCGGCTGCCGTACTGGCCCTGATGATCGAGAGCGGCAGGGCCATTGAGAACTATGCGCAGGCCCGTTCCGAGCGGGAGATGTCCGCCCTGCTCAGCCGCGCCCCGCAGTCCGCCAACCGCTTCGAGGACGGAGAATGGCGCGCGGTTTCCCTCGATGTGGTCAGTCCGGGGGATCGCCTGTTGGTCCGGCATGGCGAAGTCGTACCCGTGGACGGCGCATTGCTGGGCCAGGCGACGCTGGACGAATCTGCCCTGACTGGCGAGTCGCTGCCACGGCAGCGACTCCCTGGCGAGACCGTGCGCAGCAGTGTGCTGAACGCCGGCACCCCGTTCGAGATGGTGGCAGCGACCACCGCGGCAGACAGCACCTTCGCCGGCATCGCCAGGCTGGTGCGCACCGCCCGCGCGGAGCGCCCGCCCGCGGCGCGGTTGGCCGACCGTTATGCACTGTGGCTGGTGCCTGTCACCCTGCTCGTCGCCGGGCTTGCCTGGCTTGCCAGTGGTGAACTCGCGCGGGCGCTGGCGGTGCTGGTGGTCGCCACCCCTTGTCCGTTGATCCTGGCCGTTCCGGTGGCGATTGTGTCCGGGGTGTCGCGTTGCGCCGGGCGCGGCGTGCTGGTCAAGGGCGGCGGCGCGCTTGAAAGGTTGTCGCAGGCGAGCATCCTCTTCTTCGACAAGACCGGGACGCTGACGGGCGGAAGGGCCCGCCTGGCGGCCATCGAGAGCGCGCCCGGATGGCCGGCGCCCGACGTGCTGCGCGTCGCCGCTTCGCTGTCCCAGGCCTCCGGGCATGTTGTCGCCGAAGCCATCACGACCGCGGCGCGCGAGCGAGGCCTGGCCCTGGACCTGCCGTCAGGCGTGACCGAGACCGCCGGTGCTGGCATTGCCGGGCGGGTTGGCGAGCACGTGGTGGCGGTGGGATCGCCCGCCTTTGCCGGCGGCGGCGATGCCGGGCCACCGTGGTGCCAGGCCATGCTGCAGCGCGCGGCCTTCGAAGGCGCCTCGGTCTCGCTGGTCACGGTCGACGGCGTGCTGGTTGGGGCACTGCAGTTCGTGGACCTGATTCGCATGGACACCCCGCGCGCGTTGCGCTTGCTGCGCAAGGCGGGCATACGGCGCCTGGCCATGCTCACGGGAGACCGGCTCGACGTCGCCGAGACCGTCGGCGCGATGCTGGGCGTGACCGAGGTCCATGCCAACCTCACCCCCTCGCAGAAGCTTGCCGCGATCGAGGCGGCGCGCCACGACGGCACTGTGCTGATGGTGGGCGACGGCGTGAACGATGCACCGGCGCTGGCCGCCGCGGACGTCGGCGTGGCCATGGGCGCACGAGGTGCCGCGGCATCGTCGGAAGCCGCGGATGTCGTGCTGCTGGTGGACCGGCTTGACCGGCTGGTGGACGCGGTGCGCATCGCCCGCCGGTCGCGCCGGCTGGCCGTGCAAAGCGCCATGGCCGGCATGGGCCTGTCGTTCGTCGCGATGGCGGTCGCCGCGTTCGGCTACCTGCCGCCACTGGCCGGCGCCATGCTGCAGGAGGTCATCGATGTGCTGGTCATTGCCAATGCGCTGCGCGCCCTGCGCGCCGACCCGTCGGTGCCGGCGGAACGCCTGTCCACGGCCGACGCCGAGAGCCTGAACCAGGAGCACGCCGCGCTGGCGCCGCTGATGGAACAGATCCGCAGCCTCGCGGACAGGTTGCCAGCCATGCCTGGCCACGCCGCGGGCACGGAACTGCGCCGCTTGTGCGCATCCCTCAGCGGAACACTTTTGCCCCACGAACAGCACGATGACGCGCAGCTCTATCCGCAACTCGCGCTGCTGGTCGGAGGCGAGGATCCGCTGGCGGCGATGAGCGCGATGCACCGCGAGATCTTCCGGGTGATCCGGCTACTGCAGCGGATGGCGGACGACTCACCGCCGGATGGGCCAGACGCCGGCAGGGTCAGGGAGTACCAGCGGCTGCTCTACGGGCTCGAGGCCGTATTGCGGCTGCACTGCGCGCAGGAGGACGAGCTGTTCCATGCGCTGCGCGAAGATGCGCCCACGGAGTGACGTTCTGCGCCGACGGTGGTAATTGATGGCGAAGCTGAGATGGCGTCACCAGACGGCGGTAACCGCGACGTTGCCGCGCGGCGAGCTGCAAAGCAGCCAGTCGTCCTCCAGTGTCCTCACGGGCAGGCGAAACGTCATGTCGAGTGCCTGGCCGTCGACGGCCATATCGCGGGTCCGGACCCAGCCCTGATAACCAATTGCCAGCCGATAGACGCCCGTGGGAAGCCGGAGATAGAACATCGGCCCGGTTGCGCTCGCATGCAATATCGAGCGCCCGTCCTGACTGGACACGAGGATGGCAGCATCCGGCAGCGGGTCCCCGCGTGCGGCGTCCACCATGGTCAGAGGCCAACGCAGGGTGAATGCCCCTCCTCTCCACAATGGCTGGGAAATATCGGGTTATACCGCCGCGCCCTTGTCAGGTTCCGCTGACAGCCCGGTGCGCACGGCGGACAAGCGCCGTCGCGATGCGCGTACAAGCTGCATGGCAGCAAGCCGACACGTTTTTCGGAACCGGCTGATTTCGGCGTCGCCGGCCGGCAACGATACTGCAGGCATACACGGGGCACACGGTTGCCCTCATCGGCAGGAAAACCGGGACCACCGGGGCAGGAGCGACCAGCACAACAAAGGCAACAAGGGGAAAAGCGATGAGCGACGATCACCACATCGGACACGCACAGCGCCTTGCGGCAATCTCCGCGGACATTCCTCTTGGCGCGCATCTGAAGACGGACCGCCGTGGTTATGTCCACCACGGCATTTATGTCGGCAACGGCGAGGTGGTGCACTATGTCGGGTTCAAAGGTTTCCTGCGTTGCGGCCCCGTCGAAAAGACCACCCTCGCCGGCTTTGCCGGCGGCTACGGCTTTCGCGTCGAGCCGGCCACGCAAGCGAGGTACGTCGAGGCGGAGATCGTACGGCGCGCGACTGCGCGGCTTGGAGAGGACGATTACCGCCTTCTTACCAACAACTGCGAGCACTTCTGCATCTGGTGCCTGTCTGGCGAGAGCCGCAGCGAGCAAGTGGAGGCGCTGCTGAGCCACCCGTGGCGCGCACTGCTGGCTATCGTGGGCGTACTCTGTAGCGCGGCGGGCATCCTGGGGCAGGATCTGGCCGACGTGACGGCATAGGGCGCCGCGGGGCGAGTTGGCAGCCGGAGTCTGCGTGCCGAGGCTGCAGTTGAGGTGGCAGTTCACAACAGCGCAAGGGCGCAGGCGGCAAGGGACATGGAAAGTCAATGGGACGACGCGGCGTTGATGGCCGCCTTGCAGCAGCCGGACGCCTACCCCCACCCGGCGCCGGCAGTACAGGTCATCGAGACGCATATCTCCCGTGTCTTCCTGGCCGGGGACTTTGCTTACAAGGTGCGCAAGCCGGTGCGGTTCGACTTTGTCGACTTCTCCACCGCGCAGGCACGCCGCGACGACTGTGAGACCGAACTGCGCCTGAACCGCCGGTTCGCACCTGCCCTGTATCTGGATGTGGTGCCGATCCTGGCGGGCCCCACGCCCGGCTCGGTGCGCATCGGTGGCGGCGGCATACCGATCGAGCATGCGGTCCGGATGCGGCGCTTCGACCAGCAAGACCTGCTCAGCGCAAGAATCGTTGCGGACCGGCTGGAGCCGGGCCATATCGATGCGCTGGCGCGCAGCATTGCATCCTTTCACCAGGCGCAGCCCCCTGCCGCCCCTTCCGATAGCTTTGGCACGCCGGCCCGCATCGACGCGACGCTTGCGGAGTGCCTGGGCGGCATTGGCCGGCTGACGTCGGCCACGCACCTGGCCAGCCGCGTGGCCCTGCGGGCGCGCAGCGAGGCCACCCGGCTGACGGATGCGTTCCGGGCACGCCTGCGCAACGGCCATGTACGCGAGTGCCATGGCGACCTGCATTTGGGCAACATCGTGCTGCTGAACGGCGTGCCGACCCCATTCGACTGCCTGGAGTTCGACGCCGCCCTGCGCTGGACCGACACCATCAGCGACCTGGCCTTCCCGGTCATGGACCTGCTGCACCATGGCCGACCGGCGCTGGCCTACCGGCTGCTCAACGGCTACCTGGAGCAGTCGGGAGACTACGGCGCGCTGGCCGTGTTGCCCTTCTATCTCGCCATGCGGGCCCTGGTGCGCGCGCGCGTGCTGCTGGAGCGCGGCTGCCAGAAGCACGCCGCGGGCGCGTCCATGGCGCCGGCGCAGGCCGAGGCAGGCAGGCTGCTGGCGCTGGCATGGCGATGCCTCAGCCGCCGTCGCGGGCCGATGGTGCTGATGCATGGGCTGTCCGGCAGCGGCAAGTCCACGGTTGCGGCACAGATGAGCGAGGCCGGGTCGATGGTACGCGTACGCTCCGACGCGGTACGCAAGGGCCTGCACCGCGGCGTGATGCCCGCGGGTGGCTGGTATGCCGCGAGCGAAACGGCACGGACCTACCGACGCCTGCTCGCGGTCTGCCGGCTCGGCTGCCGGGCCGGGTTCCCGATGCTTGCCGACGCGACTTTCCTGGTCCGCGCCGAGCGCGAACGCTTTGCTGCCCAGGCGCGCCGCCTTGGCGTGCCCTTCGCCATCGTCACCTGCGAAGCCAGCCCTGAGACACTGCGCGCCCGCATCGCCGCGCGTGCCCGGGCGGGCGGGGACCTGTCGGATGCCGACGACGGCGTGCTGGCGTGGCAGATGCGTGTCCAGGAGCCGCTGACCGAAGCCGAGCGTGCCTGCGTCGCCTCGCCGGGCAGCGTTACGGGCCCCGCCGCACCCGGCTGCGGCTGACGCCAGAGCTCGGCGCCGCCATCTAAAGCAGCGCCAGCACCCCTTGCTTTCACACCAGGGAAGGCCCCATCGACGCTGCTTGACGGAGCGCAATCCACGGCCGGGGGCAGCGCCTACATTCGTCCATACCGGTGCCATGCGCAGAGCGCTCGCGCCGCTCTTTGCAACAAATGCGAGCTCCCATGGACGAACTGAAGCGCATCCCCTACCAGCCCATCAAGGACCTGCTGCCACGCCCCGCCTCCGGCACGAGCGAGCGGGTCATCGCCCTGCCACAGCCGGACCGCACCAATGGCCTGCCGCTGATGGGGGCGCTGTGGCAGCGCATGAGCACCCGCGAGTTCGACGAGCAGCCGCTGCCACTGCAGCAGCTGAGCGAGCTGCTGTGGGCCGCGGCGGGCGTCAACCGCTCCCAGGGCGGCGGCCGCACAGCCCCTTCGCCGCACGGCGAGGCGGTGATCGACGTCTACGCGGCGCTGCCCGCCGGCCTCTACCGCTACGACCCGATCCACCATTGCCTGGTGCTGAAGCGCGCGGCAGACGTGCGCAGCATGACCGGCTACCAGGACTTCGTCGGCATGGCGCCGCTGGACCTGGTCTACGTCGCCAACCATGGCCGGATGCAGGACGTCCCGCCCAAGCTGCACGAGACCTTCGCTGCCGCCGCGGCCGGCGCCATGGTCCAGAACGCCTATCTCTACTGCGCCTCGGCCGGGCTGGGCGCGGTGGTGCGCGGCTGGCTTAACCGGCGCCAGCTGGCCGAGCATATGTCGCTGAACGAGGACGAGGAACCGATCCTGTCCCAGACCATCGGGCGTCCGGCTCCGCATGACAGCGCGCCGGTCTAGGCATCCTGGCCGGATCGCCACCACCTGACAACAGGAGACACCGACATGATCAAGAACCTCGGCAGTGCGGAACAGATCCGCAATGAAATTCTGCGGCGTCTGCAGGAAAACGCCGACCTCGGCGACACCTGCCGCGACTGCGACATCCCGTTGCCGCAGCGTGTCGACGCAACTGCCAACGGCGGCTGCAACTGGACCATCGACGCCTTCCCCGCTGTCCCGCCGGCATGCCTGGCCACGGTCAAGGCAGTCACGACCGAAATGATGCGCGAGTACGACCTGCGCTAGCCGGTCAGCGCCAGCCTCCCGGCCGCTGCCGGGGGGCGACCGTCGTTTTCGCGGTGGCGGCCCGCCAGGCGCTCAGTTGCCCTCGGCGGCATCCTCCGACTGTCACGCATAAAGCTGCTCGTGCCGGCGCTGGCATGCGGTACAGCGCTTCGCGGTCGGATATGCCTGCAGGCGCGAGAACGGGATCGGCTGCTGGCAATCGATGCAGGTGCCGTACTGGCCGTGCTGCATCCGCGCCCGCGCGGCGGCGATGTCGGCCAGTTGCATGCGGTAGTGTTCCAGCATCGCATCGTCCTGCCGCTGCAGGATTTCTTCGTCGGCAAGGTCGCCCTCGTCCCGCGCCTCACGCTGCGCCAATGGTGTCATCGGCGTGTCGGCGGAACCAACGGCGGCATGGATGCGCGCTTCGTCCGCGTCAAGCTGCGCCGCCAGCGAGACGGTTTCCTGCGCTGTGAGCTTGTTCATGACGGATCTCCTGAACCCGCTGGCGCCTGGAGTGCCAGCCGGATGCCGGCTGCCAGGCGCTCTGCTACGGGAATGCGGTTGGATGGGTGCGCAACGGTGTCGCACGTGACAATGTCGGCCGCGACCGCTTGCAGCCTGTCGGGAAGAGCTTGTCCTGGCGCATGTACGCGAGGTATGGCGCCACCAGTCCGACCCGCACGGCGCCACCTTCCCTGGCTGCGGCAGCGGGCCACAGCAGCGGCACCAGCCTGGCATCCGGACGGTCCAGCGTGCACACGACCATGGCTTCGCAACCGGCCACTGGCTGCAGCAGCCTGCCTGCCTGCCGTGCCCGCGCTAACGGCGGGTGACGGCCAGCGCGACCAGGGCGCCAGCCACGGCCGCGACAGCGGCGACGGAGCCCATGCTCTCCCAGGGATGTGCGTGGACGTAGCGATCCGTGGTGTCGGCCCATTGCGAGACACGCATGCGCGCCGCCTGGCGTTGCTCGGCGAGGCGGCCCTGGAGCGCGTGCAGGCGTGCGCTCAGCTGCGCGCGTGCCTGCGCGGTCTCCACGCCGGCTTCGTCGGCAACATCCCGCAACAATGCCTGTACATCCGCCAACAGCGTGTTGGCATCACGGGCTAGTGCTTCCTTGTGCGGCAAGAGCGCGGCGCGAGTATCGTTCATTTCATTCTCCTTTTCACTGAGTCATCGCCGTGCATCGCACGGCACCATGGAAATCCTGTCGAACTACAAGTTCCCGCCAGCCGCTGCAAAATGCTGGCAGAACCATTTTCCGGCGAGCTCGCCGACCTGTTCCAGCGCACCCGGCTGCTCGAACAGGTGAGTAGCGCCGGGAATCACCTCCAGCCGCTTCTCGCATTGCATCCATGCGGTGGCGCGCGCGTTGAGCTTCAGCACCACCGGATCCGCTTCGCCTACGATCATCAGCGTCGGGGCCTGCAGTTGGCGCAGCGCCTCGTGGCCTGCCAGGTCCACGCGGCCTCCGCGCGCCACCACCGCGTCGATCCGCATGCGCGGCGGCGGCTCAGCGGCGGCACGGATGGCCGCGGCAGCCCCCATACTGGCGGCGAAGTAGCCGAGCCGCAGGTGGCGATCGCGCGTCAGGTGCGCGACCGTGACCGTGGCAGCTTTGAGGCGTTCCCCGAGCAGGGCGATGTCGAATCGCTTCGACCTCCCGGCGTCCTCGTCCGGCGCCAACAGGTCAAACAGTAGCGTGCCCAGGCCCACCCGATTCAGCGTCGCTGCGACCCCGCGGCTGCGCACGCTGTAGCGCGAACTGCCGCTGCCATGTGCGAACAGGACCAGGCCGGATGCCGCTTCCGGCAGGGTAAGGTCGCCTGGCAGCGCGATGTCGCCGATATGGATCCGCACCTGTTCGATGGTGATGTGCTCCATGAGACTTCCCTTCCCCCCTCTTCCTGTCCTTGCCAACGGCCGCGCCACCATCGCGTCCTGTGCCAGTGCACGTTCAGTTCGGTCTCGGCGATGCCGAGGTCCATCGTCAGCGCTCCCCGCAGGCATATTGGATGGGGTTGCCGATGTCCCGCGCCAGTTGCATTTCCTTAGTCGTGCTGACGACGGGGCGCGTTCACACTGTTAAAGCTATGCGCCTGCGCGGCCATCGACTTGGGCTGGATCAAACAATGACCAGACACCTGCAGGCGACACCGCCTACATGACCCGCCGTAGCAGGTCGCGCAATGCCCCTCTTCCACCTGGATGAGACCAAGGCGCTGGAGCCGCTGGAGCCCGGGCATCCCGTGCCCGTACTGGACAGCGACCGGCCGGAATGAAGCGCGCCTGTCACAGGCGCGGGGCGCCACCCCGGGCTTGCGTTGCATCAACGTGCGGACCTGCACGGCAACTACCGTAGTAGCAAGCCCGACCCACTGATTGTCAATGCGGAGTTTTTCATGCCTGCCAGAACACTTATCTTCCACCAAGGCGCGCGCCGCATGATGCTGAGCGGCGTGGAACAACTGGCCCACGCGGTCAAGGTCACGCTGGGCCCGGGAGGCCGCAACGTGATCGTGGAGCGGCCCGACATGGTGCCGCTGGTCGCCAATTCCGGCGTGGTCGTGGCGAAGTCGGTGACGCTGGCCAATCCGTTCGCCGACATGGGCGCCCGCCTGCTCTGCGAGGCCGCGGTGCGCACCAGCGAGATCGCTGGCGATGGCACCACCACTGCGACCACGCTGGCCCACGCGATCGTGGCTGAGGGCGTGAAATACGTCGAAGCCGGCCACGACCCCATGCAACTCAAGCGCGGCATCGAGGCCGCCGGCAAGCTGGTCGCCAGCGCCTTGCTGGAAAGCGCCCGGCCCTGCAGCAGTACCGGCGAGATGCGCCAGATCGCCACGATCTCGGCCAGCGGCGACCAGACCGTCGGCACGCTGGTGGCGCAGGCTGTCGAGCGGGTCGGCAAGGATGGCGCAATCAGCGTGGAGGATGGCTCCAAGCTGGACGACGCACTCGACATCGCCGACGGCGCGCTGATCGATCGCGGCTACCTCTCGCCCTTGTTCGCGACCAACGAGAGCCGTGCCGTCGTGCTGGATTCGCCGCTGGTGCTGCTGTGCGACGCGAACATTGCCGCCATCGCGCAACTGCTGCCGGTCCTTGAGGCCGTGAGCCACGCTGGCCGGCCCTTGCTGGTCATCGCCAACGATGTGGAGGGCGAGGCCCTGGCCACGCTCGTGGTGAACAACCTGCGCGGCGCGCTGAAGAGCTGCGCAGTCAAGTCACCGGGTTTCGGCGACTCGCGCACCGAGCAGCTGGGCGACCTGGCCGCGCTGACCGGCGCCACGGTGGTCTCACCGCAGGCCGGCATCTCGCTCGAGCACGTCACGCTGGAACAGCTTGGCGAAGCCCGCCGCGTGGAGGTCAACAAGGACACCACCACCCTGATCGGCTCCGGTGACGAACGCCCGCGCGTGGCCGAGCGCATTGCCGCCCTGCGCCTGCGCCTGGACGAGGTGCGCTCGGACTATGAGCGTGAGGCGCTGCAGCGGCGCCTGGCCCGGCTGGCCGGCGGCGTGGCTGTGATCAAGGTGGGTGCGGCCACGGAGAGCGCGCTGCACGAGCGCAAGAACCGCTTCCAGGATGCTTTGCACGCCACCCGCGCCGCGGTGGACGAAGGCATCGTCGCCGGCGGCGGCGTGGCGCTGCTGCGCGCCCGCGCTGCCCTCGAAGCCTGGCAGGCACCGAACGCCGAGCAGGCCGCCGGCGGCCACATCGTCCACGCGGCACTGGCCGCGCCGATGCGGCAGATCGCCGCCAACGCCGGTGCGGATGCCGACGCAGTGGTGCACCAGGTATGCGTCGGCTCGGGCACGCTCGGCTACGACGCCGGCACCGAGCGCTATGGCGACATGCTGGAACTCGGCGTGATCGACCCCGTCAAGGTGGTGCGCACGGCCCTGCAAAATGCCGTGTCGATCGCCTCCCTGCTGCTGACGACGGACTGCATGATCGCGATTCAGCGCAGCCCCGCCGGCCAGGGCGATGCCGGCATGCGCACGGGGTCGTCGATGTTCGGCGAAGAATACTGAGCAACGGTGCAGGCCTGAGCTAGCCGGGCCTGACTTCGATCTGGTTGACGACCGCGCTGACGCCCGGTGCAGACCAGGCCGCTTCGAATGCCGCCTCGCGCTCGGCCAGCGTGCGCAGAGTGCCGGTCAGCGTCACCGCGCCATCCCTCACCGTCACGGTTACCTGGTCGGCGTCGCTGGCAGCCTGGCGTGCGATGGCCGCCTGGATCCGTGCCGCCACGTCCTGCTTGTCGGCACGAGGCCGGATGGCGAGCGCATTGGTGACCCCGACCACGCCGAACAGTCCGGCCACGGCGTGCTCGGCGGCGGTGCGCTGGTAGTACCAGTCGACATCGCCGCTCAGGGTCACCACGCCGTGTTCGACCAGGATCCGGATACGGTCGGCCGGCACCGTCGCATCCCAGGACAGCACGTTGGCAGCGGCCCGGGCAATGTCGGCATCGGTGCGGCGCGCATCGTCGGGCAGGTGAACGTCCAGTTCCACGGCCAGCGCCCGCACGCCGGGAATGCGCCTGACGGCCGCTTCCGCCGAGTACTTCTCGGCAAAGGTTCCAAGGTGCCCGGTCAGCGTGACGACGCCGTCCTGGACCTGGACCCCGATCTCGTTGCCATGGACCGCAGGATCCCAGATCAGCGCCTCGGTCACGTCCTGCTGCAGCTGCCTGTCGCCCTTCATGGGTGCCCCCCGCTTGTGCGTGTCTTTACCGCCCTTTCAGGCAAGCCACGACCTCCGCATCCTCGACCTGCGAGAAGTCGCGGTAGAACTCCCCCACTGCCCGGAAGCCGGCCGGCGTCTCCAGGCATACCACCTCGTCGACATAGGGCTGCAACAGCTCCAGCGTCCGCGGTGGCGCCACCGGCACCGCGCAGACGAGCCGCGCGGGCTTCTGCTCGCGGATGGCGTGCAGCGCGGCGATCATCGAGGCCCCGGTCGCCAGGCCGTCGTCCACGATGATGACCTGTCGACCGGTGGCGCGGACCGGTTCCCGGCCCGGCGTGTAGGCGGCGCGGCGCCGCCGCAGCACCTCAAGCTGGGCCGCGCGCTCGCGGTCGATGTATTCGCTGTCGGCGCCTGCCGCGGCGGCATAGGGCGTAAGATAGGTCCACCCGCTCTCGTCTACGGCGCCGATGGCGAACTCCGGGTTGCCCGGTGCGCCGAGTTTGCGCACGAGCACGACGTCAAGGTCCGCGCCGAGCGCATCGGCAATGATGGCGCCCATCGGCACCGCACCGCGGGGCACGGCCAGCACCAGCGGCCGTTTTCCTGCGTGGCCAGCAAGCGCACGCGCCAGTTGTGCGGCGGCATCGGCCCTGTCAATGAATGGCATTACCCCCCTCCTTTGGCTGCCTGGGTGGCGGCTTACGCCGGATAGCCCACGCTCTGGGCCAGGATCACGCGCTGGTCGGGCGCCAGCCGCATGGCAGTGGCCAGCGCGCGGCGGTCCAGCAGCCCGCGCGCCACCGTGGCCAGCCCGGACGCGGCGCAGAAGAGGTAAACGTTCTGGCTGATATGCCCCGTATCCAGCGCGGTATAGAACTGGCGCAGCGGCTTGTCGGTCTCATCGAGCCTGGAGAGCCGGCTGACATAGACGAGATTCAATGGCGCCTCGGCAACATAGTCCTGCAGGCCGGTCGCCGCGCGCAGGTCTGCGCCGACGACCAGCCGAAGGCGCCAGTCCGCCGGTTCAAGCACGTACAGTCCGTCGCGCAGCGCCGCGTACAGGTCGATTTCCTGCCAGTTGCGGGTCGTGGGCGCAGTGCGCAGGCCGGTGCCCGGGCGGTTGACGCCGAAAGCCGCCCACAGCAGGGACGACAGCAGTGTGTCATCCAGGTTCCGCGCAGCAAAGTGTCGGGTCGAGCGGCGCTGCAGCAGCGCCGTCAGCAGCGGCATGCCGCCTTCGGTCTGCGGTGGCGGCAGCTTCAGGTATTCCGCGCCGGCTTCGGATAAAACGATGGGATGTGTCACGTCGTGCTCCGGATCGATGGGGTCGGCAACGCCCCCCTGGGATTAACGTAGGCGGCAAGCCGGCCCTGCCATTTGGGATGGATCAAAGGAAAGCCCGTTTGCTCGCGGCATGTAGCAGGACAGCTCGGTCCCGGCTCCTGATCGGCCTTGCCTCTCCGGGTGTCCGGCCACAATGCGCAGGCCGCCGGCCATGCGACCCCTGCGCTCTGACGAACCCGGCGCGGCTTGGCGATGCCGCGCGCCGCCCGACGCATTGCGCACTCCTTGCGATACGTCAAGCCCCGCCAAGGTTGCCCTCCTAGACTTATCCAGACCTGCGCGCCCCGGGGCAGGCCAGCCGCTTGACTATAGGAGTTCCTCCATGCCAGACCAGACCGATCCCGCCTTCGAACTCGCGCGCTGCGCCGAGCAGTCCGCCCTGCGCATTTGGCTGCGCTGGGAAGAATCGCGCCAGATGCTGCTCAGGCTCCGCCTCAAGGCCCTGGACGAGGACATCAAAGGCACCCGGCAGGCGCTCGCCCGCGTCAACGATGCGCCAGACTGGAACGCCTTCCATGGCCTGCCCGCTCAGATTCTGGCCGCGCAGGTCGAGCGCAACGCCGCACATGCACGCGACATTGGCGGTCTTTACATAGAAATGGCCTCGGCCTTCATGGAGCACCTGCGCGAGTCGACCGAAGCCTGGCAGGACTACCAGCAAAGGGTCATGGTGGAGGGAGGCGGCTACGCGCCCTTTGCGGAATCGGCGCGCGAAATGTTCGACAACGTCGGCCGCCTGATGGCCGTCCCTACCCCAGGCGCGAAGGCCCCGGCGCGCCCCGCCGGCGCGTCACGGAGCTGACGAGATGGCCGGACAACGCATTGCCCTGGTAACGGGAGGCATGGGCGGCCTCGGCGAAGCGATTGCCGTGCGGCTGCTGGCCGACGGCGCGCGCGTCGTGGTGACGCACTCCGTACACAATGACCACGTGGCCCAGTGGCTCGGCACGCAACGCTCCGCCGGCCGCGAATTCACGGCGTTCCCGGTCGACGTGACGGACTTCGCGTCCTGCCAGCGCTGCGTGTCGCAAGTGCGCAGCGAGCTCGGCGACGTCGATATTCTGATCAACAATGCCGGGGTCACGCGCGACCGGACCCTGCGCAAGATGGATAAGGCTGACTGGGACTTCGTGCTGCGCACGGACCTCGACTCGCTCTTTCATATGACGCGGCCGCTGGTTGAGCCGATGTTGGCGCGCGGTTGGGGCCGGATCGTCAATATTTCTTCGGTCAATGCCTCGCGGGGCGCCTTTGGCCAGACCAACTATGCCGCCGCCAAGGCGGGGGTACATGGCTTCACCAAGGCGCTGGCGCTGGAACTCGCACGCAAAGGCATCACCGTCAACACCGTTTCGCCGGGCTACCTGGATACGCACATGGTGACGGACATGCCCGCCGAGATCCTCGAGCGGGACGTGTTGCCGACTATCCCGGTCGGCCGGCTAGGCAAGCCGGCCGAGGTCGCGGCGCTGATCTCTTACCTGTGCAGCGACGACGGGGCCTTCGTCACTGGCGCGAATTTTGCCATCAACGGCGGGCAACACCTGCAATGAGGATCGACGACAGGACGTCACCGCCCAGCCTGTCGGCCATGCCGGAATGCGCGCCGCAGGCCGCCATACCGGCGCAAGTCTGGATGGACAAGCAGATCCGCGCCGGCCTGGCCCGTGCCACCGGGGGCCTGTCGGTGATCTCGGCAAGTCTGGCCGGACTCGACTGGGCGCTGCAGCTCGGCATCTCCCCGGCAAAGATTGTGCAGGCATGGCAGGTGTGGCTGCAGCACAGCATCGAGGACTGGCCACGGCTGTTGCCGACCGCGGCCGAGCCGCCGTCCGTTGACCTCAGCGATCAGCGCTTTGCCGATGCCGGCTGGCAGGACTGGCCTTATCGCTGCTGGCGCGATGCGTTCATGCGCAACGAAGCCTTCTGGGAGTCGCTGACGCAGGATATTGACGGCCTGTCGCGTCATCACCAGCACATCGTCGCCTTCTGCGCCCGGCAATGGCTTGACCTGCTCGCGCCCGGCAATGTTTGGTGGATGAATCCGACCATTGCCAGGACCGCCTCGAGCACCTTCGGCGCCAACTTCCTGCAAGGCGCCCATCACTGGCTGCAGGACGCCAGTGAGCTGTTGTCAAAGGTGCCTGGGCTGCCTGCGGGGCGCCCCGCGCTGGAATTTCTACCCGGGCGCGACGTGGCGCGCACGCCTGGCAAGGTGGTGTTCCGCAACGCACTAATTGAACTGATCGAGTATGCGCCCGCCCTTGGCGCCAATACAGTCTGGCGCGAGCCGGTGCTGATCGTGCCGTCCTGGATCATGCGGTACTACATCCTCGACCTGAAGCCCGAGGATTCGCTGGTGCGCTACCTGGTCGAGAGCGGCCATACCGTGTTCATGATTTCATGGAAGAACCCGGACGCCTCGGCCCGCGACTTCGGGCTTGACACCTATCTGGAGGCCGGGCTTCTGACCGCGCTCAACACCGTGCACGCGCGCTGCGACGGCGCGCACGTCCACGCCGCCGGGTATTGCCTGGGCGGCACCCTGCTTGCCACGGGTGCCGCCATGCTCGCCCGCGACGCCGCCGGCGGGCCACTGGCCAGCATGACGCTCTTTGCGGCAGAGACCGATTTCCATGATCCGGGCGAACTGGGCCTGTTCATCGACAAGAGCTCGCTCGCCACGCTCGACGCCCTCATGTGGAGTCAGGGATATCTGGACGGGCCTCAGATGAAGTCTGCCTTTCAGATGCTGAACGCCCAGGACCTGATCTGGTCGCGCGTAATGAGCGAGTATTTGCTCGGCCAACGTTTGCGCGCCAACGATCTGGTCTCCTGGAACCGCGACACCACCCGCTTGCCTTACCGCCTGCATTCGGAATGCCTGCACAAGCTGTTCCTGGGCAATGAGCTGGCCACCGGCAAGCTGTGCGTGGGCGGACAGCCCGTCGCCCTGTCGGACCTCGACCTCCCGCTTTTCGTGGTTGGCACCGAACACGACCACGTCTCGCCCTGGCGCTCCGTGTACAAGCTGCACTTACTGACCAAGGCTGAACTGACCTTCTTGCTGACCTCGGGCGGCCACAACGCAGGCATCGTGTCCGAGCCGGGCCACCCGGGCCGGCGCTACCATATGCATACGCGATTGCCCGCCGCGCCCTACCTGAGCCCGGAGCAATTCCTCAACGTAGCTGTGTACCGCGACGGTTCCTGGTGGCCGGCGTGGCATGACTGGCTAGTGGCCCACTCGACAGCGCGCTGCACGCGACAGGCGCCGGGCCAGGGGCTCGCGGACGCTCCTGGTACCTACGTGCTGGAACCCTAGCCTCTTGTTCACTGTGCTGCGCCTGGCAACCTTGCGAGCGGGCAAACTTTCGGGTAGCCGGATCGAATGGAAACATGCCGTCGGACACGGGAAATGCCGGCCGACGCCTAAGGAACTCATTCCAGAAACCCCGCGCAAGCTGGTGGAGTGTTCGGTTTTGTCCCACATCCCGCTCCCTGGCAGCAGCCGAACCGCACCGCACCTCACTTCATCGCATCGCCGAGGCGCTGCGGCAATATCAGTGCGACATCAGGACCGGCACTGTCATCGACTCAAGCAACGTGCGGGTGACACCGCCAAGGACCAGCTCGTGCACCCGGCTGTGCCCGTAGGCCCCCATGACGATCAGGTCAGCATTTCGGTCCGCGGCGTGTGAGAGTAACATCTGGCCGACGTCTTCGCCGTCTTCCGCTCCAAACGTGCAAAGCTGCACCGCCACGCCATGCCGACCCAGCCAGTCCACGGCATGCTGAGGCGGCGAAACCCATGTCCCCTTCAGAACCCCAGACGGTGTCCACGAGACCACCTCCACAGTGCCCGCGCGCTGCAGGAGCGGAAGCGCATCGCGGATGGCCCGCGCCGACTCGCGGCTGCCGTTCCACGCCACCATGATGTTCTTGCCAACGCTCGGGAACCGGCCCGCATACGGAACCACCAGCACCGGCCGCCCGCATCCCAGCACAATGGATTCAACAAAGCCGGGCTCGGCGTAGGCGGCTTCATCAGTGGGATCGTGCTGTCCGAGGATGACAAGATCCGCCCGATGCGCCTCTGCCTGGACCGTTGCCGCCGTGGCCCAGTCCGGCGCCCGCCATTCCGTAATGACGGTTACCTCGTCCGTTGCGCCCATCAGGGCGTGACGGGCCCGCTCGCCGACCTGATGCCGCCATTCGGTGTAAGAGGCAAGATTGCGGTCACCGTCCACCAGGTAGCGCACGGCGGTGGGATCCGGCTTGCCGACGGCTAGCAGGCCAACCAGCGTGGAATGAAACTCCAGCGCCAGCCGGGTGGCGAGGTGCAGCCGGTCGTACACGCGGCGGCCGGCATCGAGATGAACCAGGATCGTTGCGTAGTCCATGGATTGACTCCATCAGGCAGCCCCGGACGGAGCTTTTCTTGAATCTATATCGCCACCCCGCCCCGGATTTGTCGTGCATCAAGCCGTCTTCGTGTCCGCGCTACAGGCAATACCGCTGGCACCAGGTACGAGTTGGCCCAGGCTGCCTGCCGCCAGCGCGGCGGTGCGTGGCTTCGGCGGCCGCAGCAGGTCCGGTACGGCGGTACACGCTGTGCATAGCGGCACCAACGCGCAGGCGGCAAGCCTGCGCCATCCTGGCCGTTTCTCCGGTGTGCATGACTGCAAGCGATTCTTCATGGGTAGCTCCTTGTAAGGACGCGCACCGCCCGGTGGCGGCTGCCGCCGGCCAGGACGTGCGCCTCACACCGCGAAGCGAAAATGGCCGCTGTGCAGCACGATGTGCCGCGCACCTGTCATCTCGAACAGCGCTCCCGCGACGCGTTCAATGTCCTGGCGGTTGCTCATGAATGCCGGCAGCAAATCTTCACTGCGGTACGAGCGTGCGCCGAAATGATCCTCAAGCGCCTCGGCAGTGATCTCATAGGTCGCCGGTGTGCCATCCACCTTCACGGCACACCGCAGGCTTGGCCCGGTCGGGCAGTAATCCGGCGTCTCGCCGGAAAAGTCGATCGTATGCATAGCTCTCTGGCGTAATGCCCTCCAAAATCTGTTCGCCTGCTTACGCTTCCTCGGCGCGGAGAAGCAGGACGGGCGCGACGGCCAGGTTGATCACGCTTCGCGCGACGCTGCCCATGACGAGTCGCCGCACTCCCCGGCGGCCGTGCGTACCCATCACAACCAGATCAGCGCCCCAGCCATTGGCTTCGGCAGCGATCGTGGCAGCAACGTCGCCCTCGACCATAGGCTTACCGAGCAGCCGCGTTACGTGGCGAATACCCGCTGCGGCAAGCCGGCCGGAGGCGGCAGCGAGAACGCTTTGCCCCGCCGTCGTGAGGTCCTCTATCAATCTCACCGGATCCAGATTGCTGGCATCCAGAAACGGGCTGCGGTCATCGACCACATGGACCACCTCCACTTCGGCGTTGGCGGCGCGCGCGATGATCATGGCCTGTTCCAGGGCAAGTTCCGATGCGGCGCCGCCGTCCATGGCGACAAGGATGCGCTGGTACATAGCGGTTTCTCCGGCGATGGGAGCCTGTGGCGACTCGGGTCTGGACTGGTTAAATGCAGCGTAGGGCAACCGGCGCAACTGCTGTTGATACGTGTCAAAGCCGCGGTACCGCGCTCCAACCGCCGCTGGTCGCGCGCGCATCGGCAGTCTTCGCGCAGGGGTTGCGGCTCGCGGATTCAGGCCTGCCCACGCCGAGCGGCTCGCCTGCTTGTCCCCGAACGAAGCCTGAGCGCTTCTTCTTCCCCTTCCAGTTCCGTCGCTTCTCTTTCGCGGGATCGTCCCTGAACCGCCGCGAACTTGCTTGCGCGGTGTCGTGCCCGCGGCGACACGTCCGAGCGGCAGGCTCAGCGACGCGGACAGGGTGTCGTGGCGCAGAGCAGCCAGTCGTCCTCGAGCGTATTGACCGGCAGCCGGAACGTCACCTCGAGCGGCTCGCCAGCGACGACGATGTCGCGCATCTGGTCCCGCCCCTGGTAGCCGACCGCGAGCCGATAGGCACCCGGCCTGAGTCGCATATAGAACAGCGGCCCGCTAGCCGTAGTGTGCAGCACCGGGCGGCCCTCCTGGCTGGCCACGACCACCGTGGCACCGCCCAGCGGCTTCCCGCGCCCGGCATCCACCATCGTCAGCCGTACATTGAAACGCGCGGCGATGGCCAGCATGCTTTGCATGCCCGCCTCATCGTCTCCACCCGATACGTAGGAAACGCCGTGCTGCTCCATGATCTGCACGCCAGCGGGCGCGGCGCGAGTGGCGCAACCCGCCGCCGCAACGGCAATCGCCAGCGACGACAGGCCGAGGCCTAGGCTTCTTGAAACCTGCATTTGCGTCACTCCGGAAGAATTATTGGGGTTTTCGCAGGCCGGAACCGAACGGTCAGGGCGTATCGCCGCGCGACTGCTGCCGAACGAGCAGCACGGGGCGAACCGTCTTGCTGACCACGTGCTCCGAGACCGAGCCCAGCACCATGCGCCGCACGCCGCGATGGCCGTGTGTGCCCATGACGATCAGGTCCGCGCTCCAGTGGTCCGCTTCCGCTATGATCGCCTCGGCAATCTTCGCAGGGGTGCCGGGCGTCTCGGCCAACCTGCTGCTCCAGCGCACGCCGGCGGCACTGAAGCGCTCGCCGGCACGAGCCAGCACCTGCTTGCCATAGGCAATGATGTCGGCCATCAGCCAGTGCCGGTCACCCGGGCTGACCTCGAAGAACAGGTCGCTGTCGTCGACGACGAACATGGCGCTGACCTCGGCGTCGGTGGTCAGCGCCATCGACACGGCCTGCTCCAGGGCATTCAAGGATGAACGGCTGCCATCGAGGGCTAGGAGAATGCGGCGGTACATGGCGACCTCGGCTTCGGCTGTGGTTCATCCCAAATTAGCGGTCGCAAGGACATGCGGGTTGATGCCAGTCAACCAAGCCAGCCACACCGCTGTGATTCGGCTCATGGCAGTGCTGCTGCACCAGGGGTGGCCGACAGCAACGTGTCGGCCGATACTGGCGGCCGCGCTCAGGTCAGCACCTGCTCGGCGGGTACATGGGCGTAGCCATGGGCGCTTGCGACGGCCGCATAAGTCACACTCCCGCGACAGATATTCAGCCCGGCCCGCAGGTAGGGGTCGTCTGAGAGCGCGCGGGACCATCCCTTGTCGGCAAGGGCCATCGCATGACCGATCGTGGCGTTGTTCAGGGCAAAGGTGGAGGTCCTCGCCACCGCTGCCGGCATGTTGGTCACGCAGTAGTGCAGCACGCCGTCCACCACATAGGTCGGATCCGTATGGCTGGTCGGGCGCGATGTCTCGGCGCAGCCTCCCTGGTCTATCGCCACATCCACCAGCACCGAACCCGCTTTCATGCGCGCGACCATCGCACGCGTGACCAGCCTGGGCGCCTCGGCGCCAGGCACCAGCACCGCGCCGATGACCGCATCGGCCGAGAGCAACGCGCGCTCGATACTGTCAGCGCTGGAGTAGACCGTCACGACTCGATTGCCGTACACGGAGCCGAGATGCCGCAGTCGTTCGATATTCTTGTCCAATACCGTCACGCGCGCCCCCATGCCAACCGCGATCTGGACAGCATTGGCGCCCACCACGCCGGCGCCGATCACCACGACATGTGCCGGCGCGACGCCCGGGACGCCGCCGAGCAGCAGTCCCATGCCGCCGTTCGGCTTCTCGAGGTAGGCTGCCGCCACCTGGACCGACATGCGGCCGGCGACCTCGCTCATGGGGGCCAGCAGCGGCAGACCACCGTCAGGCCCCGTAACCGTCTCATAGGCGATGCAGACAGCGCCGGATTGCAGCAGCGCGGCAGTCAGCTCACGGTCCGCGGCCAGGTGCAGGTATGCATAGAGGATCTGCCCGGGCCTGAGCAGCGCCAGTTCGCGTGGTTGTGGCTCCTTGACCTTGACAATCATCTGGGCCCGGTCGTACACGGCCTTCGCATCGGCAGCCAGCTTCGCGCCAGCCGCTTCGTATTGCGCGTCGGAAAGGCCAAGCGCGGCCCCGGCCCCGGCCTGGACCATGACCTGGTGACCGCGGCTGACAAGTTCGCGCACGCAGGCAGGCGCCAGGCCAACCCGGTACTCGTTGTCCTTGACTTCTTTAGGCACGCCGATCCACATGGCCTTTGCTCACGCGCGTGGTAATTCCGGCAGATTCCGCACCAGGTGCTTGAATCCTCAGTCCACGGCCGGATGCACCGAGGCCTGTCCGTGGCCACACGTACGGCGACACCTGCATGGCAGCCTCGATGTCGGCAGATATCGAAATAATTATAGGGCCCAAGGGTTACATAGCTGCCCAGCCATTTCACATCCAAATATCGCCATTTTCGCCCCCTCGGCGGACGCCGCAAGATGTGATTGATGTTTGCCATCACCACTTGCCGGAAGCACCACCACCGCCAAAGCCGCCGCCACCGCCGCCGAATCCCCCGGGGCCCGACCGGCCGCCATATCTTCCCGAGCGGCCGCCGATAGCCAGCAAGCCCATGTGCGGGCCACCCATCAGCGTGAACAAGAGCGCGATTGCCCCTGCAACGATGCCGGCAAAGATGGCGCCAGAAAGCATCCACGCGACCACTCCAACGGCCCCACCCGTCGCGACTGCACCCGGGAAGCGCCCCAGCATGGAACGCAGTAACCCACCCAGAACCAGAGTGAGCACAAGCAGGATTGGCATCAGTTGCCGGACGGGGTCACCCGTATCCCCTGCTCTTTCCTCCGGAGGTGGCAGTGGCTCCCCTTCGATGACCCCAAGCATGCGGTCGATGCCCGCAGACACACCGCCATAGAAGTCGCCCCGCTTGAATCGGGGCACGATATCATCACTGATGATGCGCTTGCTCGCGGCGTCAGTCAGGACGCCTTCGAGCCCGTAACCCACCTCAATACGAAGCGTGCGGTCGTCCTTGGCGATGATGAGCAGCGCGCCGTCATCAACGCGGTTACGTCCCAGCTTCCATTGCTCGACCACGCGAAGCGAATACTGTTCGATGGTTTCCGGTCGGGTAGTGGGAACCATGAGAACTGCAACCTGAGCTCCCTTCCTGGCTTCGAAGGCCTGCAGCGTCTGGTCCAGGGACGCCTGCTGTGCGCGCGTTAGCGTACCAGTCAGGTCAGTCACTCGCGCCGTCAATGACGGAACGGCAACCTCGGCGATGGCTCCGGGAAACACGAAGGCAGTCAGCACCAGAAGCAGGCCTCGCGCGGCCGTGCGCAGGTTCAACTGGCACCACCGAGGGCGCTGGCCGCAGCGGCACAGACTAATGGCTGGCATGACGAGCACCGCCCACATCTTGCGCACGGCACACCTCCGCAACGAAAGGTCTCTTGACTTCCCTCAGCGGACCCAGGTGTCAGCAGCTGACAAGATCCGTATGTCCGAAGCCCTTGGAATAGTCGAGCACGGAAATGACTGTCGGGGTCACCCTGAATATTCGGACGTCCTCCGCGGTTGGCATCGGCACTGGCAAGGCAATCTGCTCCGGATACTTCAATGGGAACATCCGGAGGATTCTCTCCGCTACGGCCACATCGACCACCGGTTGCGCGTGCGCCGCCATGGACAGGCCGGTAATCGCCATGAGATCTGGCGTGTCGTGATCAATTGTCAGCGAGACACGGTCATCCAATGCCAGATTGGCCGCCTTTTGGCTGCCCGGACCACAGAGGAAGTAGAGCGTGAGACCCTCATTCACATAACCCACAGTGGTAGCCTGAGGCCAGCCATCCGGCCTCAAGGTGGCAAGCGTCATGATCCTGTGTTGGTTCAACAAGGTCAGGATCTTCTGTCTGGTCTCTTCGTCCATATTTGGTCACCTGTTACGCCAGTACAAACAACACCAACGGGGCCGGCACGGCCGGGGGAGCGATCTCCAGCCGGCACGTTCCTGGACAAATGCCCCGCATCTTCTTCATTCCACGACAGCAATGGCTGGTTCAGGCCCATGTCTTGCCTCTCCCCCTAGCTACCTCGGCTTCGGCTATGGGCTATTTCCAAAGTAGCGGTCGCAAGCGCATGCGTGTTGATGGCTGTCAACGAAGCCCAGAGTCCCCTTGGCCGGCCGACCGCCCGCCCGCCCGCTGACCCGCATCAACCGGCCTACCCCCCGCCTAAGCCGGAAGCAATGTCTGCGCTCCCGCACCCGGGAACCGCTTCCGGCACCTGGTGATGGGCAGCGTGGCCGAGGGGGAGGTGTGCAGATCGACGGTGCCGGTGCTGCTGGTGCGGGCGGCCGCTGCCGGCCGCCCACTGGAGCTATTCGATGCGGAAGGGGTCATGCGCCAGGGCGTAGCTGAACGCATATTCCAGTTCGCCGGACGCCTGGGCATGCAGCGTACAGAGCGGTGCGCCGGCTACGACCTCGTCGCCGGCGCGCACATGCAGTTCCAGCCCGGCCACCTGCCGGCGCGGCGCCCCGGCCAGCTTCGCCGTGCGCGCGACGTGCCGGTTGTCGACGGACGTCACGATGCCGCTGCGGGCTGCGACCACGTCGCGCCGGAACACCGCCTGCCCCGGGGTGCGCAGCCCCCCTTGCGCTTCACAGATCGCCTGGAACCGGGCCCAGGCGGCACCACTGTCGAGCAGGCTGCCGGCCAGCAGCCGTCCCTGCCCGGGCGGTATCGCACCGCAGAACTCCAGCAGCTCGCCCGCCAGCAGCAGCGAGCGTTCGCGCAGGTCGGCGGGCGCCGTCGGCTGGCACTGCAGCACGGCCAGCACGTCGAGCGCCTCGAGCGCAGGGCCGACGCCCCGGCCCACCGGCTGCGAGCCGTCGGTGCGCAGAATCCGGAGCTTCAGCCCGAACGCATCCGCGACCTTGGTCATGGCGAGATCCAGGCGCGCCAGATCGCTGTCTTCGCGGATCTTGGCCGTCGGCCCCACCGGCACGTCGATCAGCACGTGGGTGGAGCCGGCGGCAATCTTCTTCGACAGGATTGAGGCCACCAGCTGCGCATCGCTGTCGATATCCAGCGCGCGTTCCACGCGGATCAACACGTCGTCCGCGGGACTCAGGCTCAGCGCGCCGCCCCACACCAATGCAGCCCCGACCTGTTCTACCACGCGCCGCAGTTCCGTCGAATCCAGCGTCACGCGGGTCAGGGCTTCCATCGTATCGGCGGTGCCGGCGGGTGAGGTGATCGCGCGCGATGAGGTCTTGGGCAGCAGCAGCCCGGCCGCTGCCGCGATAGCCACGACGACCGGCGTGGTGCGATTGCCCGGCAGCCCACCGACGCAATGCTTGTCGGCAACCACCTCGCGGTCCCAGTTCAAGCGCTGGCCGGACCGGACCATGGCCCGGGTCAGGTCGACAGTCTCGCGCAGGCTCATGCGACCGTCCGCGCAGGCGGTGAGGAATGCCGCAATATGCACGTCGGCGTACCGCCCTGCACTGATGTCGCCGATGATGCCGTCGAGCTGGACGCTGTCCAGGTGGCAGCCATAGATCTTGGCACGCAGTGCGCGCACCGACTCCAGCGCGGGCGCATGGGTGACATGCACGACATCGCCGGCGCGTGCCGAAAGCGTCCGTGCCGCGCTCAACGACAGGCTCGCTTCGCCCGTGTTCAATAGCGGCGCGCCCAGCAGCGTCAGCGTGGCGATCAACGACCTGTCGCCGATCTGCACGCGCACGCGCGCCTGCGCGGAAAAGCCCTCGGCGCGGCAGACGGGGCAATCCGGATGCATATAGATGACATGCTCCTGCCACGTATCGATCTCGAGCGGCCGGAACACCAGCGCCCCCACTTCGCGGGGCGCGGCGGCGGCCACGACATCGCCGGGACGGCCGGGAATTCCGGGATCAGAACTGGCATCGTTCACGTCATGCCTTGCCGCGTATGACGCCGCTAGCGAGCGTCCAGGGCGTCCAGATTGAGCAGCTCGATGGACTTGCCCTGCACTGTCAGCAGCCCTTCCTGCTGGAACTTGGACAAGGTCCGGCTCACGGTTTCCAGGGTCATGCCAAGGAAGCTGCCGATGTCTTCACGAGTCATGCGCAGCACAAAGGACGTGGCCGAATAGCCGCGTTCGCGGTAGCGTGCCGAGACGTTCAACAGGAATGCCGCCACGCGCTGCTCGGCGGACATGTTGTTGCCTAACAGCATCATCTGGCGCGATTCCCTCACGATCTCGGCACTGAACATCTTGTGCAAGTGGCGTTGCAGCGGCTTGATCTCGCGGCATAGCGCCTCGAGCTGGTGAAACGGGATCACGCAGACCACGCTGTCTTCCAGGGCAATCGCATCGCAGTTATGGGTTTCCTGGCAAACGCCGTCCATGCCGATTGAGTCCCCGGCCATGTAGAAGCCGGAGATGGTCTCCTTGCCCCGCTCCGGCGCCACCACGGTCTTGAACGAGCCGACGCGGACCGCATAGAGGCTGCGGAACGGGTCGCCCGCCCGGTACAGCCGTTCGCCCTGCTTGACCGAACGCCAGCTCCGCACGACGGAGTCCAGGCGGGCCATTTCGCCGGCCTCCAGGCTGGCGGCCATGCAGATGTTCCGCATCATGCAAGTTGTGCACCGCGCCCGCGCGGGATCCGGCGCCGGCTCCGCAAACGTCTCATCCTCACGCCTGGAGAGCGCGACGGACATGTTGGGGGCGTCACAAACAGCATCAGCTTCAGTATGCAAGTCAAACATGGTTGTCTCCAGCCTGCCGGCCTTTCCCTAATCCCGACCCTCGCCTTCACCCGTGTCGTCTGGCGGACCGCATATTCGTGCGCGCCGCGATGTGTTTGACTGAAGTATTGGCCTGCCCGCGCTCCGCGCCTAGAAGGCTGCGCTGAGTTGCGTGTCAGAAATGCAGCGTCACTTGTCAGGGTTCCCTGACGCCGGTCATGCCGAACGCCCTGGCTGTCCAAGCTGGCGCATGTGACGTCATGCCGTTATCCCGTGCAAGCAGTCGGGGCAATGTGCCGGCGTTTGATGCAAAGCAAACCGCAACCGCCCCGGCTTGCCAAAGTAAGAAAACACGGCGCGCACGGCGCCGTCATCCAGGAGACCATGATGAGCAACATCAAGCGCTACGACCCGTTCTCGATCGAACCGCTCGGCGACATGCTGCAGAGCATGCTACGCAATTGGCGGATCGGGCCAGACACCGAGCTGCCATTCAAGGTCGATGTGGCCGAGTCCGACAGCAGCTTCACCATTACCGCCGACCTGCCAGGCGTGAAGAAGGAAGACATCAACGTCAGCGTAGACCGTGGGACTGTGATGATCTCCGCCAAGCTCGAGAAAGCTTCCGAGGTAAAAGAAGGCGACCGCGTGATCCGCCAGGAGCGCTACAGCGGCTCGATGCAGCGTGCCTTTACGCTGGACGGCAACATCGACACGGAAAAGATCGATGCCAGCTTCCAGGACGGCGTGCTGCGCCTGGTGCTGCCCAAGAAGGAAAGCTCAAGCCAGCAACGCATTACCGTCCGTTAGGCAACGTTGCGCAAAAAAGGAGACCGGGATGCTAGTCCAGGATATTTGCTCAGCGAAAGCCGTGCATGTCCCGCTGTCCTGCACCCTGCAGGAAGCTGCCGTCCAGATGCGGGACCGCCACGTCGGTGCGCTGATCGTGACAGAGAACTCACCGGCAGGGACGCGCGCGGTCGGCATGGTCACGGACCGGGACATCGTCATCGGTGCGACAGCCACCGGTGCGGATCCATGCCGGACCGACGTGGTCGAGGTGATGACGCGTGGCCTGGTGGCGATCCAACGGGATGCCGTTGTCGCAGAGGCAATGCAGTTGATGCTGACGCACGGCGTACGACGCCTGGCGGTGCTCGATGGCGAGGCAGTGACCGGAGTGGTTGCGCTCGATGATCTGTTCGCCGCTCTCGCAACCGACTGGGGCATGCTGTTTTCGCTGGTGCGCAAGGCGCAAGAACGAGAGCGTTCTGGCAGCGCACAGGCTCTATCGCAAACGTAGCGCCCAGAGACGCACCGGGGCCAACCCGTGGCGCCGCTTGCGGCGCCCTGCCTTTGAAGAGGCCAAGCATGAAAACAGATCATCAGATCCAGAAGGACGTCACCGAGGAACTCGACTGGGATCCGGCGATTGACGCGGCGTCCATCGGCGTCGAGGTCCATGAGGGCATTGTCACGCTGGACGGACACCTGTCCAGCTATGCGGAGAAGCTCGCCGCCGAGCGCGCCGCGGAACGCATTTCAGGCGTACGAGCGGTCGTCGTCAAGCTCGACGTGCATCCGCCCGGCGCCTTCCTCGACGAGGCCATTGCCGAGGCGGCTCGCGGTGCGTTGCAATGGCACGTGCATGTGCCCTCGGACGTCATCAAGGTCCGCGTCGAGCGCGGCTGGGTCACGCTGTCTGGCAACGTCGACTGGGGCTATCAGAAAAAGCTGGCCGAACGCACGGTCAGCCAGTTGCGCGGCGTGATCGGCGTCGTCAACAACATCCGGATGAATGAGAAGACCGCGCCCCCCGATGTGGAGAAGCGCATCGAAGAGGCGCTGCTCCGCCATGCCGTGCGCGAGGCCCACCATATCAGCGTCAAGGTCAAGAACGGCACCGCCACGCTGAGCGGCCACGTGGATTCGCTGGCCGACCGCCGCGCCGCCATCGGTGCCGTATGGTCGGCGCCGGGCATCTCGGCGGTCATTGATCAGCTGGAAACGCGGCCGTGACGCCGATGCCGCGTGCCCGCGCTGGCACGCACGGAGCAGGCGGCACGCGCCGCGATCGCGCCCGAGGGCGCCAGGCAAACAGGAGACAACCAACATGAAAGGCGATATCCAGCTCAAGCAGCATGTGATCGAGGAACTGGCCTGGGACCCGGCCGTCGATGCCACCGAGGTCGGTGTCCAGGTCAAGGACGGCGTGGTGACGCTGACCGGCCATCTCAGCAGCCATGCCGGCAAGTACGCTGCCGAGAAGGCCGTCAGGCGCGTGCCCGGCGTGAAAGGCCTGGCCGTCGAAATCGACGTGCGCCTGCCCGATGACGCGCAGCGCACGGACGCGGACATCGCACGCGCAGCGAGCAACATCCTGGCGTGGACCTCGGTGCTGCCCGCGGATCGCATCCAGGTGATGGTCGAGGACGGCTGCGTCACGCTGACCGGCACG
The DNA here is from genome assembly GCF_000389805.1 of Cupriavidus sp. GA3-3. NCBI lineage: Bacteria > Pseudomonadati > Pseudomonadota > Betaproteobacteria > Burkholderiales > Burkholderiaceae > Cupriavidus > Cupriavidus sp. GA3-3. The sequence goes on along the minus strand of NZ_KB944488.1, from coordinate 34,289 downwards.
GTCGACTGGAACTACCAGCGCCTGGCCGCCGAGCACGCGGTGGGCGGCCTGTACGGCGTGGTCAGTGTAGCCAACGCCATCGTGGTCCAGCCTGCGATCGCGGCCCACGACGTGAAGGAACGGATCGCCAGGGCCATCGAGCGCCAGGCGGCGGACGACGCGACCCATGTCGCGGTCGACGTCAAGGACGGCGTGGTGACGCTGCGCGGTAGCCTGCGCAGCTGGGCCGAGCGCGAGGCCGCTTCCGAAGCCGCCTGGGCGGCGCCTGGGGTGAGCGAAGTATCGAACATCATCCAGGTGAATCTCTGACTTCCCGACCGGGCCCTGTCGGGAGGGTTGCCGCCGGTTGCCATGAGGGCCAGCCATGACTGTCCGTAATCTCGATGCCCTGTTCCGTCCGCGCTCGGTCGCGCTCATCGGCGCGACGCTGCGGCCGCATAGCGTGGGGGCAACGGTGCTGGCGAACCTGTCCGCGGGCGACTTCACCGGCCAGCTGTACCTGGTCAACCCGAAGTATGCGACGCTGGCGGGCCAGCCCTGTTACGCGCGCGTCGGCGCGTTGCCGGCACCGCCGGACCTGGCGGTGCTATGCACGCCCGCGCCCACCATCCCGGGGCTCATCGCCGAGCTTGGCGCCGCCGGCACGCGCGCGGCTATCGTGCTGACCGCCGGCTTCGAGGGTCCCGAGGACAGTGCCGCAGGCGCCCTGCGGCAGGCCATGCTGGACGCGGCGCGGCCCCATCTGCTCAGGATTCTCGGGCCAAACTGCGTCGGGCTGATCGCTTCGGGAATCAGCCTCAATGCCAGCTTCGCGCCCGGCGCGGCCCGCCAAGGCAAGCTGGCATTCGCCACCCAATCCGGCGCGCTGGCCACCGCCGTGCTGGACTGGTCGCGCTCGCGGCAGATCGGCTTTTCCCATTTCATCTCGCTGGGCAACAGTGCCGATGTGGACGCAGCCGACGTGCTCGACTACCTCGCCGGCGACGCCGGGACGCATGCGATCCTGCTCTACGTGGAAGCGATCCGCCATGGCGCAAAGTTTATGTCTGCGGCACGCGCCGCCGCCCGCAACAAGCCGGTGCTGATCGTCAAGGGCGGACGCTCGGCGCAGGCTGCACGCGCCGCCGCGTCCCACACAGGCGCCATGGCGGGTGCCGACGACGTCTACGACGCCGCCATCCGGCGTGCCGGCATGCTGCGCGTGGACAGCACCGAGGGCCTGTTCGACGCCGTCGAGATGCTTGCCCGCATGCAAGGGCTGCGCGGCGAGCGCCTCGCCATCCTGACCAATGGCGGCGGCGCCGGCGTGATGGCGACGGATGCGCTGGCGGATGCCGGCGGGACCCTGGCCCGACTGTCAGACCAGACCCTGGCCCGGCTGGACTTGGTGCTGCCCGCCACTTGGCCGCGCGCGAATCCAATCGACATCATCGGCGACGCGCCCGTCGAGCGCTACCTGCAGGCCTACGCCATCCTGTGCGAGGCGCCCGAGGTTGACGCTGTGTTGATGATCCATGCGCCCACGGCCATCGTGCCAGCCGCCGAGATCGCAGCCGCGCTCGTCAGCGCGCCGTCGGGCGGCAAGCCGCTGCTGACCGCATGGCTCGGGGCGGATGCCGTGCTGCAGGCACGCCGCTTGTGCCGGCATGCCGGCGTGCCGACCTTCGATACCCCGGAGCGGGCAGTGCGCGGCTTCCTGCAGGCCTGCGAATACCACAGGAACCAGCAATTGCTGATGCGCACGCCGCCCGCAGACGACACGTACACGCAGGCCGACAAGGAACAGGTGCGCACGATCATCGGCAATGCCCTGCGCGCCGGCAGGGCGTTGCTGACCGAACCGGAGGCCAAGGCCGCGCTGGCCGCCTACGGCGTCCCCGTGGTCGCGACCCGGACCGCGGCAAGCGTCGATGAGGCTGTCGACCAGGCCACACGGATCGGATATCCGGTAGCGCTCAAGATCCTGTCCCCGGACATCACGCACAAGTCTGCCGCGGGCGGCGTTGCACTGGACCTCGCCGATGCCGCCGCGGTGCGCAGCGCCGGCAGCGCCATGCTCGAGCGGATCTGGCAGCAAGCCCCGGAGGCACGGCTGGAGGGCTTCACCGTCCAGCCGATGGCCGGGCACGGCGATGGCTTCGAGCTGATCGTCGGCGCCGCCACCGATCCCGTGTTCGGCCCCGTCTTGCTGTTCGGCCATGGCGGCGTCAACACCGAACACATCGGCGACCATGCGGTTGCGCTGCCGCCGCTCGACGCGCTGCTCGCGCAAGACCTGGTGTCGCGCACCCGCATCGGGCGCCTGCTGGAAGGCTGGCACGGACACCCGGGCGTCGACGGGGACGGCTTGCTCCAGGTACTGGTACAGGTATCACGCCTGGTCTGCGACATTCCCGAGATCGCCGAACTCGATATCAATCCCCTGCTGGCGAGCGCGACAGGCGTCATCGCGCTCGATGCCCGCATCGCCATCAAGGCGCCGGCGCCGGGCACGCGGCTGGCCATCCAACCCTATCCGGAAGCGCTGGAGGAACGCGTCGAGCAGGACGGCCGCACCATTGTGCTGCGGCCCGTGCGCCCGACCGACGAGGCAGCCTACCAGGCGTACTTCCGCCAGCTGACGCCGGAAGATATCCATGCACGCTACTTCTGCACGTTCCGCGAGCCGGAACACAGCCAGTTGGCAAGGCTCACGCAGATCGACTACGCGCGCGAGATGGCGTTCATCGCGACGACTACCGATGCATGTGGCCAGGCTTCCATCCTGGGAGAGGTCCGGGCGGTTGCGGATCCGGACAATGTCCAGGCAGAGTTCGGTATCGCCGTGCGCTCGGACTGCAAGGGACAAGGACTGGGAAAGCTGCTGCTCGACAAGCTGATCCGCTACGCGCGCGAAAAGGGCATCGGCGCGCTGGTGGGCTGCACCATGCAGCACAACCGGGCCATGCTGACGCTGGCGCGCACCTGCGGCTTCAGGACCAGCATCGCGGCCGGCGCCGACGGTGTCAGTCTGCACCTTGCGCTGCGCGAGGAGAATGCCAGCGTTCGCACGCAGGGTTGAGGCATCGCAATCGGCACGCGCGCGCAAGGCGTTGGCAATTTCGATCGCCTTCAGGCGCACTGCCGGCGGCGGCCGCTTTCCTGAGACAAGCCGGTAGCCGACAACCTCGGTTGCAGACGCCACCCAGCCGGCTTGCTTGTCGAAACTGTCGTACTCGCTCCTGCCAAGCCGGCAAGGCGTGCGCGCGCATGTCAGGGATCACTGACAGTGCCTTCTGCCCCCCTGACGCGACTCTCAGCCGCCCCTGATTTGCCACCGCAAGGGGAGCCGCGATACTAGGACCATGCCAGACCGCAATCCTGCCCGCCTGCTTACCGTGTACTTGCTCGAGCATGCCAATGCGATCCGAACCAGGCAGCTCGGCCTGCTTGGGCGAATGCCTGGCATCCGTGTCGCGGGTGCGGGCGCCAGCGCAGCCATGGAACTTGCCCCGCTCCTGCGTCATCGCCCCGACGTCGTCCTGATCAGCCTGGGCACGGGCTATGCTCATGCGCTCCAGGAGGTCAGGACGCTGAGGTCGACGCTACCGGATTCGATCGTGATCGTGCTGGCCGACAACCTCGGCCCGCCGCTGCGCCGCGCCTGCCTGAAGGCAGGCGGGAGCTACTGCTTTGACAAGACGCTGGAACTCGATGCGCTGCGCCAGACCCTGGCCGGGCTGGCTGCGACTTCGGGGCGATAGGGCACAAAGCCAGCGGCCGACCGACGCTGCACTGTGGCACTACAGGTCCGCATCGTCGTCGAACAGATGATTGCGCATGGCGTAGCGCAACAGCATGGCTTCATTGGGCATCTGCATTTTTTCCATCAGCCGCATCTTGTAGGTGCTCACGGTCTTGGCGCTGACGCACAGTGCCGTGGCGATCGCCGTGATGGGCTCGCCCAGCACCAGCCGCCGGTAGACTTCCAGTTCGCGGTCCGAGAGCCTCAGGTGCGGCAGGTCGTCGCTCTGGTCCTTCAGCCCGCTTGCCAGCTTCGTGGCCATCGACTGGCTCACATAGGTGCCGCCCCGGGCTACCTGGCCGATGGCGGACACCAGTTCCGTAGCCGCGCTTTCCTTGGTCAGATAGCCCGCCGCTCCAGCCTGGAACGCACGAACGATGTATTGCTCCTCGGCGTGCATGGTCAAGACCAGGATGCGCAGGGCCGGGTGCTCGCCGCGCAGCAAGCGGATCAGTTCCAGCCCGCTCCTGCCAGGCATGGAAAGGTCAAGCAGGAGCACCTGCGGGGTGCATTCCCGTACCATCCTGGGCACTTGTGTACCATCTGCCGCCTCGCCGACGACCTCGAACACACCGGCCCGTTCCAGGATATGCCGCAGGCCATCCCGTACCACAGCATGGTCATCCGCAATCATCACCCTTGTCATGCCCGTTCCCCTGCTCTCGCGGAAATCGCACGACCAGGCGAAAGCCATCGTCGGGCGAACTCTGGACAAGGCTGCTCGCCTGCGGAGCGGATGAAGACGCCGTCAGGGGCATGCTCTCGTCACTATTACCTTGCCAATGGACTATAGAGTTTGTGCGCGGAAAGGCAACGGCATGGGAAGCGAGATGCGGCTCAGAACCGGAAAATTCGCAGGTACCGGCGACGTCGGAGCCACAACCCGTGTGCCGACACCGGCTGAGCCACGCACGTTGGAAACTAGCTCAGGATGCGGCTCGGGTATGTCGGCAAGCCAACATTCGGCCGGCACGCAATGTGCCGGCCGAACGAGCCTGCGGCCAGGCCATGCGCTGCCACTGCCCCACCGGCAGCGGTCACCCGTCAGTGCGACATGAAGACTGGCAACGATGACTGACGCACCAGGGCGCGGGTGGTGCCACCCAGCACCAGCTCCTTCAGCCTGGAACGGCCATAGCCGCCGGCGACCAGCAGGTCGGCCTGTACCTTGCAGGCAAGTTGCGGCAGAACGTGGTCGGGGTCGCCCTCCCCGACAACCAGATCGGCATTGATGCCATGGCTGGCCAGCCACTCTGTCAGCCGGTTCCCGCTGTCACGGCAGGTCTCTTCGTCAATGGCAGCCGCGCTGACCACCAGGGCGGTAACAGCACTGGCATGCGCGAGCCACGGCAATGCGTCCGCTACTGCCCGCGCGGCCTCTCGACCGCCGTTCCATGCGATCGCGACATGACCACCAAAGCGCGGGCCGGCCGCGCCCGGCACCAGCAGGATGGGCCGTCCGGCATTGAGCATCGCATACTCCGCAACCCCGGCCAGCAGCGCCGGCACATCGGCATCCGCCGACGGCGGTGCGGGAAGGATGAGATCGGCGAAACGCCCCTCGTCGGCAAGCGCCCAACCGGATTCAGCGTCGATAATGATGTGCCGGGTGGGGATGTCCGGCGACACTTGCCTGGTCAGCGTGTCGAGGGTCTCCTTGTGACCGGCAACCAGCTTGTGCAACTGGCTGGCGGCAAGGGCCGCGTATTGTCCGGCTTCTTCGCCCGCCCCGCGAAACGGCTCCAGGTTTGTTCCAGTCGCAGTCAGCCCGACCACGCTGCCGCCGAATTTCGCGGCAACCCGTGCGGCCGTTTCAATGCGTGCCGACCGGGCAGAATCTTCGCTGAGGTCGACGAGGATGGTTCTGAAGTCCATGACGTGATTCCGGTTTGGCAGACGTAACGAAAGGCGCACATATCAGGCGCCGGCCTGGATCAGTCGAGCGGATAGGAGCGCCGATATTCCGGCATGGTGACCGCCCAGCGCAGGTCGCGCTCGATGTGCTGGCGCAGCGCATCGCTTGCCTGTGGCTCGCCGTGCACGACAAACGTACGCCGCGGCGCCTGGTGAAAGCCGCCGAGCCAGGTCATGAGTTCCGCGGCATCGGCATGTGCGGACAGGTTCTCCACCTGCTCCACCGACGCATGCACGGCGATGTCCTTGCCATGGACGCGGATGTCGCGCCGGCCTGCGGCCAGCGCTGCGCCGCGCGTACCCGCCGCCTGGAAGCCGGAAAGCAGAACGGTGTTGCGAGGGTCCGGGCCGTAGGCGGCAATATGGTGGACCACACGACCACCGGTAGCCATGCCGCTGCCAGCCAGGATGATCTTGGGACTTCGGTCATGGTTCAGCCAGATCGACTGCTCCATGCTCTGCACCGGGGTGGCGAGATTGCAGGCTGCGGCGCACTCTTCGCGGCTGATGCGCAGCTCTTCCGGATGCAGCGAGAAAATCATGGTCGCGTCGATGGCCATCGGGCTGTTGAGGTACACCGGCACGTCGGGGATTCGCTTGAGTTCGCGCAGGCGGTGCAGGCAGTACAGCAGGCTCTGCGTGCGCCCTACCGCAAAAGCGGGGATGATCAAGCTGCCGCCGCGGCCAATCGTCCGGCTGACGATCTCGCCGAGCACATCGAGCGGGTCGTCGTCCGGATGCCGCCGGTCGCCGTAGGTTGACTCCACCAGCAGGTAATCCGCCTGACGCACCATCTCCGGCGCGCGCATGACGATGTCCTGCTGCCGCCCGAGGTCGCCTGAGAAGACGATGCGCTTGCCGTCGACGAACAACGTGACGATAGCCGCGCCGATGATATGTCCGGCCCGGGCAAACTCGGCCTCTACGCCGGGCACTACCTGGAAGCGCTTGCCGAACTGCATCGGCTGGAGCCGCCGCATTGCTCGTGCAGCGTCGGCTGCTGTGTAAAGAGGCAATGCGGGCCGATGACGCGAGAAGCCCTTGCGGTTCGCATAATCGGCGTCTTCTTCCGCCAGGTGGGCGCTGTCTGGCAACAGGATTCCGCACAGCTGCGCGGTGCCCATGGTGCAGTGCACGCTGCCGCGGAAGCCGTTGCGCACCAGCAGGGGCAAATACCCGCTGTGGTCGATGTGGGCATGGGTCAGCACCACGGCGTCGAGCTTGGCCGGATCGAGCGGCAGTGGATCCCAGTTGCGCAGGCGCAGGGTCTTGTATCCCTGGAACAAGCCACAGTCGACCATGACCTGGTGACGGCCGGTATCGAGCAGGTACTTGGAGCCGGTGACCGTATCGGTCGCGCCGAGGAATTGCAGTTGCATGCTGGTGTCCTTTGACGCTTGCGCAAGGCCGTTGGCCCCGCCACGGGTGCCGCTGGCCGATACAGCCAGTCTAGGAGGGGGAACCGGGTGGTGGTTGATCCGGATCAATCATGCGGAAACGCGAGTACCTACGCTTGAACAGTGTCCGGACCCGCCCGCCGCACGTGGCGTACGCCCAGGGTGTGCACGCGTGGCTCCGCGCCGGGCATACCTTGGGAAACCTCATGCAAAATCGCTCCAGCGCGTTGCAAACGGATCGCCCCCGATCTCACGAAGAACATTCCGGCACCCGGGATCGCGTCGATCCGGGACATGTCCCACCCGGCCTGACCACCGCGCAGGCTAATGCGCGGCTGGCCGAGGTGGGCCGCAATGTGCTGCCTCAGGCGGCCCCTAGGTCGGTGGCCGCGGTGTTTCTGCGCCAGTTCCTCAGTCCGCTTATTTACATTCTCCTGGCCGCGGCAGCGGTGTCGCTCGCGTTGGGTGACCTGAAGGATGCACTGTTCATCGGGGCAGTACTGCTGATTAACGGCGTCATCGGCACCGCACAGGAGCATACGGCCGACAAGGCGGCCGTGGCGCTGCGCAGGATGGAGCAGCCCCGTGCCACGGTGATCCGGGACGGCATCCAGCAGGAGATCGATGCAAGTACGCTGGTACCGGGCGACCTGGTGGTGCTGGAAGCCGGCAACCGAGTGCCGGCCGACCTGGAACTGACCTCCGCCATTGACCTGCAGTGCGATGAATCCCTGCTGACTGGCGAATCGCTGCCGGTGCGCAAGCTCTCAGCATGTGATGCCAGCAACGCCCCAGCGAGCGCCCGCCAGTGCCTGACCTTCGCCGGCACGGTGGTGCTCCGCGGCAGGGGCCACGGCATCGTCGTGGCAACTGGCGCTGCCACGCAAATTGGCCGGATTGCGCGGGAACTGGGCCGCGAATCCATCTCGCAGCCACCTTTGATTCTCAGGCTCCAGCGTTTTTCCCGACTGATCGCGGTGGCGGTAGGCGTGGCTGTGGCGTTGCTGGTGTTGGTGGGTATGCTGCGCGGCATGGCATTGCGCGAACTGTTCATGATGTCGGTCGGACTGGCGGTAAGCGCGATCCCCGAAGGACTGCCCGTCGCCATTTCGGTGGCGCTGGCGATCAGCATGCGGCGGATGGCGAAGGCCCATGTGATCGTGCGCAAAATGCCCGCCGTGGAGTCGCTTGGATCCTGCACGATGATCGCCACCGACAAGACCGGCACCCTGACCATGAACGAGCTTGTCGTCACCGATATCCGGCTTCCCGACGGCACGGCGTTTTGCTGCGACGTCGGACACGATCTGGACAACTGCACGATCCGCGCCGCCGGCACCACCGACCATGACGCGAGAACGCGGGTAGCGGCCCTGCTAAGGGCCGCGGCGCTGCCAAACGAGGCCCAACTATCCAGGGAGCGTGATGGCTGGACTGGCACCGGGGACAGCGTGGACGTGGCGCTGCTGGCCGCAGCGCACAAGGGGGGCACCGTAGCCAATGAGATCCGACAGCGGTACCCCTTGGTGGCCCGTATCCCGTATGAGCCAGACCTGCGGTACGCGGCCTCGTTCCACCGGCACGAAGAGACGATCCGCGTGTTCGTCAAGGGAGCGCCCGAGACTCTGATTGCCATGTGCGACCAGGCGGACGTTCGCGGCCATGCCGTGCCGATCCGGCGCGAAGGACTGCTTCGGGAAAAGGCAGCGCTGGCCGCGCAAGGACTACGCGTGCTGGCGTTCGCAGAAGGCACGATTGATGCGGAGCCGGACGGGTCCTACGGACACGGGCACCTGGTCAACCTGACCTTTCTGGGAATGGCAGGCATGAAGGATCCGGTTCGCCCGGAGGTCCCGGACGCTATCCGACGCTGCTACAGCGCCGGCATCGACGTGGCGATGGTGACTGGCGACGATCCGTTGACAGCCAGCGCAATTGGCGCGCGGGCGGGGCTGCGCTTTACCACGGACCAGGTCGTGACGGGCGAGCAGGTGCGCCAGGCCGAGAGCAAGGGGCCGCACGGACTCGACCAACTGACCCGCCGTGCGCGCATCTACGCCCGCGTCAGTCCGGATCAGAAGCTGTCCATTGTCCTGTCGCTGGCAAGAACCGGCCATTTCGTGGCGGTCACCGGCGACGGCGTCAATGACGCTCCTGCGCTCAAGCACGCACACGTCGGTGTGGCCATGGGCCGAAAGGGAACCGAAGTAGCGAAGGAAAGCGCAGACATAGTCCTCACCGATGACAACTTTGCGTCCATCGTCAACGGCATAAATGAAGGCAGGGTGGCGTACGCGAACATTCGCAAAGTCATCTTCATGGTGGTTTCCACGGGCGCGGCCGAAATGGTTCTGTTTCTGCTGGCGATTCCCCTGGGCCTGCCAATGCCATTGCTGCCGGTGCAGCTGCTGTGGCTCAACCTCGTGACCAATGGCATCCAGGATGTGGCTCTGGCTACCGAGCATGCGGAAGGCGACGAACTGTCATATCCGGCGCGCAAGCCCCGGGAGCCGATCTTTGACCGCGTAATGATCCGCCGCATCTGCTATTCGACTCTTGTCATGGGCGTAGGGGGATTTGCAACTTTCTACTGGCTGCTCGACCGCGGCTATCCCCTAAACGAGGCACGCAACCAATTGCTGCTGCTGTTTGTGCTGTTTGAGAACTTGCAGACGTTTAGTAGCCGTTCAGAGCGCCACTCCGTATTCCGACAGGGGGTCTTCGCCAATCCGATGCTGGTGGTCAGCGTACTGGCTGCCCAGTTACTCCATATCGCTGCCATGTACATACCCGGGCTAAGCGACACGCTCGGTCTCACACCTGTGTCGGCTACGACGTGGGCTGGACTGTTGTCGCTCGCGCTCACATTGACGATTGCAGTGGAGCTGGACAAATGGTGGAGCCGGCGGTGCAAGCTGTAGCGGGAGACCGGTGCTCGCCAACTCAGAATTCCATCACCCCGTTGGCCACGGAGCACAGGCGCCGCTCTTCCCACAGAAGCCAATAGGGCATGGAGGGGACACCGCTTCTATATACGCCAGTGCGCGACATGAAGCTGTCGGCGGTCATCGAGAACTGGGATACCGCATGCTCAGGCAATACGGCCGGGTGTGCGCACACGCACTCGTCCGTGCGCATTGCCCGTTCCGGTAATGCCGCCACGATCGCCGGTTACATGGGCCCAGGACAAACCTCTGACGGCGCGATCCGCGAGTTCGCCACCGAGTACTGCTCCCAGGGGAAGGCGGCTGAATGTATTTGGTATCTCGTTTGCGATGCATCAATGGGACAGTGCGCATGCGAGCTACGCTTCAAAATAGACGGGCGATATTTTGCGCGCCGCAAAGGAGGATTGTCATGACCGCGAAGCTGCAGCGTGGACACGAGGAAAACCTCCAGGCTCCCGTTAGCCACCATCGATCACTTGCAATGCGCGCCAGCAAGGTTGAGCGTGCAGCTGCCGCCGCGCTGCTCCTTGGTACCGCACCGCTTCTCCACGCGCAGATCCTCGCAACGCATCCAACGCCGCCGGAAATCCACCAATCCGCTGGCGTCCGGTATGTCTCGGGCGGGATGGGGCGCGAAGGCTTGCGGCAAATGCAGGCTATCGCCGGCCAATTCAATGTGCGGCTCAGCTTCCAGGATCCTTCAGAAGGCAACCCCGTTTCTGGCGTCACACTGATCCTGGTCAACGAACAGGGCAACCGCCTGCTACGGCTGGTCTCGGACGGTCCCCTGGTCTACCTCAAACTGCCTCACGGCCGCTATTACCTGACGCTGATTTATCAAGACGTCGATCACGAGCAATGGATTACGGCCGAAGCCGAGCCGATGGACCTCACATTTCTTTTCAACCTGATCCACCTGGAACGAGACTGGCTGCACGCACGGACACGAACGCCCCAGTACCCGACTCCCACATAAGAAAGGCCTCATTGCGAAGGGCACCGGCTGCAAGGCGGCGCACGTGTCGTGACAGCCAAACGCATATGAAGCCGGCACGCATCGTTGCGGGCCAATGGCCTGTCAATCTTTTCTTTGATGTAGCCAAAACTCCGGGATTTTTCAGATCCTATAGCCAGTGGCTTGCCAAATGTGGAGACTGCAATGTTGGGGCAACAAATGAGCACAGCTTCGCCACCCCGTTCCACTCCGAACGGCTTGATCACCCTGCTGTTTCACCTGAGTCACGCAGCATCTCAAGGACAGCTCGATCCTGTTCTCGTGCGTGAGCTCGGCAAGCGCATCTACACCGAGATTGATGCTTGCAAGGCGGACGACGCCAAGAGCCAGGTCGAGTTGAATCTGCTGTCAGAGGCAATGGCGCGATTTGAGGAGACTTTGCTGGCGGCGCGGAGCCACATGCTGATCGCGGCCATCCGGCGTGCAGGGAGCACTGAACGTCCGCACCGTGAAGCGGATCAAGCTCCCGGCACTCATGAAGGTGGCGCACCGCTACCTGAAAATCGTCCGTTCGATCCTTCGCCCGTCAGTGGCCGCTGCACGGATTATCTCGGGCGGCTCGCCACGCTCGGCCAAGGTGGTCCGCCCTTGGGATGACGGCACCGGCAAGGAAAAGGAGCGGGACTCCTAATTGGGGACTGGCTCTTGGCTGCAACCGCTCTTCGTTTTGGAGATGGTCATGACCACTATGTCACTCGCGCCCACGGTCGTTTCACGAACGTACTCTGTCGGTCGTGCGCTTCTCGGCTCTCTTTTTTTATTTTCCGGACTCCTGAAGATTGGCAGCTTCGCGGCCTATTCTGCGTGGATTGCCAGCGCTGAACTGCCGAGCCCGGATTTGCTGCTGGTGCTAACCATCGCAGTTGAAATTGGTGGTGGACTGACTTTGATCTCGGGCTGGAGCGCACGCTTGGGCGCGCTGCTTCTTGCACTGTTCCTGGTACCCACCACCATCATCTTCCATGGCTTCTGGCGCGCCGATCCCGCAGACTTCATGAATCAGCTTAACCACATTCTGAAGAATGTCTCAATCCTGGGCGGCATGCTGGTGGTATTCGCCATTGAATCGTCACGTATGCAAGCAAGAGTCCCATAAGATGGCTGCCCGGTACGCACCTGGCGCCCGCCACCTTGCGAGATGAGAATCGCCATGAGCAACGAAGCAGAGAAGAACCGCCTCGACGAAGCGCAGGCGGGCCACGTGTGGTTGCGGTTGACGACCCGGGCGCCGGGCGCGGGCATCCACGCCCAGTGGCATTGTCCTGGAAGCGGATTCTGACATTATAGCGCGGCGCGAGTTATTTTCATGCGCGCCACGTCTTCCGTGCCGACGCCACCGGAAACATAAAGGATCCCGGCCGATTCGCGGATCTGCGCGGTGCCTGGAGCGGCAATTCCTGCGCATGGCACAGGGCCATGGCGGTCGCCGCCAAGGTCAGTGCCATTGCCTGGTGGAATAGGGTTGACTGCATGTGGCGTTCCTCGTCAGCAAGCCAAAGGGATGGGACGTTCAAGTCTTCAGACGTTGCACTCACAACTTCTGTGGACGGAAGGACCAAGTTCGATTGGCTGGCGAGCATCGTTGGGGCGGGGTCGCCATAAGGGCGCTCCGTGTGCAACGACGCCGAAGTCATTTCGATGGCATCTATCAGTGGCAGAATAAGCGGACCGCCGATCGCCCGAACTACATCGACTATGTGTCCTGCGTCTGATGCCCCCGGTTCGTCCACCCCGCCGGATACCGGCAGGGCCAATGACGTGGCGCTGACACGAAGCCAACGGCTCGGGCGAGATGTGATCGCCGGCTGCTCTATTGCCGGTCTGCTTCTGCCGGAAGCCGTTGCATACGCCGGCATCGCCAATCTGCCTGCGCAAGCTGGCTTGGTCGGCCTGCTAGTCGGGCTGGTGATATACGGCATTGTGGGCACGAGCCGCTTCGCGGTGGTGTCGGCCACCTCATCTTCCGCTGCGGTGCTGGCCGCGGCCACGCTGTCGACGAGCGGTGCCGATGCCGCGCTGCGCCTGGCGCTCGCCGCCGGGTTCGTGACGCTGGCCGGTGTCTTCCTGGTGCTGGCGGGCATAGCGCGTTTGGGCGGCATTACCGACTTCATTGCCAAGCCGGTGCTGCGCGGCTTCACATTCGGACTAGCGGTCATTATCATCCTCAGGCAAATTTCGAGCATCGCCGGGATCCACCCGACGCACAGCGACCTGCCACGTTTCACTTACCAGTTCCTGCACGAATCGGCGGGTTGGAACGTCAATGCGCTCGCCGCGTGCCTGGCGGCGCTGGCTTTGTTGTTCGCGCTGGCGCGCTTGCGGCGGGTGCCGGGACCGCTGGTGGTGATCGTGCTGGGCATCACAGCAGCCTATGCCACCGATCTGTCGCACTACGGCATTGCCGAAGTGGGCACGATTGATCTGGCAAATGTCACCATCGGCCTGCCCGACCTGCAGCGCGTACAGTGGTTGCGCGTTGGCGAGCTCGCCTTCGCGCTGGTGCTGATCCTGTATGCGGAATCGTACGGCTCGATCCGCAGCTTTGCGCTCAAGTACGGTGATGTGACCTCACCCAACCGCGACCTGGTCGCACTGGGTCTGGCCAATATTGGCTCCGGTTTGCTACATGGCATGGCAGTCGGGGCGGGCTATTCCGCCACGTCTGCAAATGAAGCAGCCGGAGCACAGTCTCGCCTGGCGGGTTGGTGCGCCGCAGCAGTCATCGCGCTGATTGTTGCCGCGCTGCTGCCGCAGCTTGCACGCACGCCCGAACCCGTGCTCGCGGCCATCGTGATACATGCCGTGAGCCATACGTTGCGTCTCGATGCATTCAGGCCCTACTGGACATGGCGCCGCGACCGGCTGCTGGTGGTTGCCGCATGTGTCGCCGTGGTCCTGCTTGGCGTGCTCGACGGACTGCTGGTGGCAATCGGGATCAGCCTGATGCTGACACTGCGTAGCTTCTCCGAACCAAGAGTCAGCGAATTGGGGCGCCTTGGCTCTAGCCACGACTACGTTGACATCGCGGCTCACCCTGAAGCCCGGACTCTGTCGGGCGTGCTGATCGTTCGACCGGAAGCGCCGATGTTCTTCGCCAATGCGGAACGCATGCTGGCCAGGGCGCGACACCTGCGCGAGGCAGCCGGGCCGGGGCTCCATACGCTTGTTTTCAGCATGGAGGAGACGCCGGACATCGATGGCTCGACGATCGAGGCGCTGCATACTTTCGCGTCCGAGGTGGCCGCCAAAGGCCAGCGCCTGCTGCTGGTGCGGCTTAAGCCACCCGTGCTGGCTGTCCTGACACGCGCGGCCAGCGAAACGCTGCCGCGCGAGTCACTGCATGAACTGAGCGTGGATGAGTGCGTCCGGTCACTGGGCCAGACGTGGGAACCTGCTTAGGGTGGCCTGAAGCTGCCATCGGTGGCCAACGCCCAAGACGCCGCCGGCAGCGCCACCCGGGGCGCCGTCACGGCCGCCCTCTCCCTCGAAGTCAACGGCAAGCCGCTCGCAGAGGTGTTCCGCGTGACATGCGTCCCCGGCAGGGTAGCGCTTCGGGACGCCCCATGCCGTCCTGGCTCGTTGTGAAAGCAGCTTCAGCAGCCGTGCTTCGTCGGCACGCAGGCGGCTGACGATGACGATCATGCCCCGGCGTGACATCGTCAAATACTAGCTTCAGCATCAGCGGCACCGCTACGGCGCAGGCGTCCATTCCAAGACGGTGGAAGACCTGATCCGAACAGCTGTCGGATGCGCAGTGTCACCAAGCGCCGCGCACTTATGCGATTTCTGCATAACCATGCGCTGCGCCGCGACACTTCATGAAATCTTGGCATCGAACGCGCTCCGGGCACGGCCGATTCCCTAGACTTCGGCCATAGTGCTGAAACCAATTTACGCGAGGAGCGTAACCATGACTGCCGGACTCTTCAGAACCGAACATGACCTCCTGGGTGACCGTGAAGTCCCTGTCCAGGCCTACTACGGCGTGCATACGTTGCGCGCCGTCGAGAATTTCCCTATCACAGGCACCCCGATCTCCATCTACCCGGAGCTGATCAAGGCGCTGGCTGCGATCAAGCAGGCCGCGGCGCAGGCCAACCATGAGCTGGGCCTGCTCGACCAGGCGCGCTGCGACGCAATCGTCGGCGCCTGCCAGGAGTTGATTGCCGGGAAGCTGCACGACCAGTTCGTCGTCGATGTCATTCAGGGCGGCGCCGGCACCTCGACCAACATGAACGCCAACGAGGTGATCGCCAACCGCGCGCTCGAACTGCTCGGCCATCAGAAGGGCGAGTACCAGCACCTGCACCCGAACGAGCACGTCAACATCGGCCAGAGCACCAACGATGTCTACCCGAGCGCGCTGAAGGTCGCTACGTGGTTCGGTATCGCCGGTCTTGTGGACGCCATGGCGGTGCTGCGACGGGCCTTCGAGGCGAAGGCCGACGAGTTCGCTCACATCATCAAGATGGGCCGCACCCAGTTGCAGGACGCCGTGCCGATGACGCTCGGCCAGGAATTCAGCACCTACGCCGTGATGCTCGGAGAAGACGAGGCGCGCCTGCGCGAAGCCGCGATGCTGATCTGCGAGATCAACCTCGGTGCCACCGCGATCGGCACCGGCATCACCGCGCATCCGTCGTATGCGCCGGTGGTGCTGCGGCGCCTGCGCGAGATCACCGGCATCCCGCTGGAGACCGCGCCCAATCTGATCGAGGCCACGCAAGACTGCGGCTCCTTCGTGCAGCTCTCCGGCGTGTTGAAGCGCGTTGCCGTGAAGCTGTCGAAGACCTGTAACGACCTGCGGCTGCTATCCAGCGGTCCACGCGCTGGCCTGGGCGAGATCAACCTGCCGCCGATGCAGGCCGGCTCGAGCATCATGCCCGGCAAGGTGAATCCGGTGATCCCCGAAGTCGTGAATCAGATCGCCTTCGAAGTCATCGGCAATGACGTCACTGTCAGCTTTGCGGCCGAGGCCGGCCAGCTCCAGCTCAATGCGTTCGAGCCGATCATCGCACACAGTCTGTTCAAGAGCGTCAGCCATCTGCGCAACGGCTGTCTGACGCTCGCCGAGCGCTGCGTCAAAGGCATCACCGCGAATGCCGACCGGCTGCGCGCCACGGTCGAGAACTCGATCGGCGTCGTGACGGCGCTCAACCCCTACATCGGCTATGCGAACGCGACCGCCGTTGCGCAGGAAGCGCACGCCACGGGCGGCAGCGTCTATGAAATCGTCTTGCGCAAGGGCTTGCTGTCGAAAGAGGAACTCGACCGCATCCTGCGCCCCGAGACGCTGACCCAGCCGGTGCCGCTGGACTTGCATGGGAAGTCGTTTGTCCGATGACAACCCGAGCCCGCTTCAATGGGAAGACTGGCCCGCCGGTCCGGCTCCAGGATACAAGTCCCGCCGCCCTGCGATCCCGTGCAGCAAGCCCTGTGCAGCAAGTGGCGGCCTTATTAGCCCGACGAGCGCTGCAAGCGCATCGATACCGAAAAGCTGTCGGCGGGATGCACCGTCACCGAGACTTCAAAGGTCTCGCCCGCCGCATCCATATAGCGCCGCACGATCTTCGGCGCCGCGGCTCCAGGCTCCAGCCTGAGCGCGTCAGCGACGTGCCGGTCGCTGACCGCAACCGCGCGCATCGTGCGGGACTCCGAATAGAAAAAGCCCGCAGTTACGCGGGCTCAAAGCTAGTTTCTTGCTATTTGGTGCCGGTCTATGCCGGACGCCGGATCACTCCCACTCTATCATCAGCAGGCCGCCAAAAGCCGCGTGGTTAAAGGGATGCCTGAGATCGACTTCAGGCCTTACCGTCGCTTTTACCGTCAACCGCGCAGGGCATTTGCTGGCGCGGGAGATGGAGCGAATGCCTCGGCAGCGGCACAAGCGGCTTCCGGATGCGGGCGCCAACGCATGTGTCAGCTATGCACGGCCAGGTTGCGCCAGCGTCCGGTGGCGCCCTGCCCGTGATTGGAGATGCTGCCCTTGCCGCCTTCGATAGGCTTGAGCGTCATCAGCCCCACGCCAGGCGTGACGCTCCGGACCTCCACCGGGATATCGGACACGGCATACATGCGCTTGCCGTCCAGCCACCATTCGCAAGCGCGCGCCTTCCGGTCGAAGCGGATCTCGTACCGGTGAAACCCGCCTGGACGGGGCTGCGCCATCAGCGGGGACTGCACCACATGGATCCAGTCCGCGCCCGTGGGTACGATGCCCGGCAAAGCGAGTCGCTCATAGACGACGCCGATGCATTTTCCCGACATGATGAAATCGAACACCATGCCAGTTTCGAAATCCCCGAGGCTTAAAACGGCGAAGCCATCGAGCAGGTCATCGGGATTGCCGTTGTGGTTCTCGCAGGCCATCTCCCATGAAATCGTCGTGCCGCCCGTCTCCGAGAGCGGCACCGGCTTCTGCATCACCATGAGCAGCTTCGGGTTGTCGAACATCTGCACGTGGTCATGCCGGATCCGGAATGTTTCGATGCTCGCCTCCAGCACGCCGTCCGAGGCCTTCAGCTGCAGGTCGGGATCGCGAAACGTCCAGGTAGCGCCGTCGCCGGCGGGCAACTCAAGCGTGCGCCAGGTTTCCGGCGCCGGCTGCCCGGAAGTGAATGGATCGAGAATGGTGGTTGGCATGTCGTGGTCTCCGTAGCGCTGAAGTCAGGAAAAGCTGCGGCCTTCAAAGGCCGCGATCTGGGATTGGCCGACAGGCCAACCTGCGACAGTTTCCGCCACGAAATCCTCATAGCTGCGCGGGGAGCGCCCGAGCAGACAGGCAAGACGGTCGAGCTCTTCATCGGTGGCGACCAGGCCATCGGTCTGCCAGGCGGTGAACATCATCTTCAGGTCCAGTGCGAACCACTGGGGGGCCCCATGGGTGAGCTGTTGCTGCTCCCACTGCTCCATGTCATGGCCGCCATACGTAATCGCCTTGCCCAGCACGGCCGACCATAGGGCCGCGGCACGCTTGCCGGTAAATGGCTCCGGTCCGGCAATGGTGTAGGCCTGTCCGTCATGGCCATCGGTGGTCAGCACGATGGCCGCGGCCTCGGCAATATCCCGCACATCGCACAGCGATGCGCCCAGGTCACCGAGCGGCTGCGGATAGATGGCATGCCCAAGCAAGGCGTCCCGGTACCAGTAGTCGTTCTGCATGAACACATTGGGACGAAGAAAGGTGTAGGACACGCCGGAGTCTCGTATCACCGACTCGATCAGCAGCTTCGAGCCGATATGCGGCACATGGCGCGGGGGCCTTGCGGTCTGGTGCACCGACAGGTAAACGATGCGCTTCACGCCGGCCGCGTGTGCCAGCGCCACGGCCGTCAGCCCTTCGTGCGCCTCGCTCGGGATGCCCGCCAGCAGCAGGAAGAGCGCATCGATATCCTCGAACGCCGGCCGGAGATCGGAGGGGCTGAGAAGGTCGCCCACCACGGCCTCCACGTGCGGCGAGATCGCCCTGGCGCGTTCCGCGCTGCGCGTCAGGACTTTGACCTGCACGCCTCGCACGAGCAGCTCGCGCACCACCCGGCTGCCGGTCGTGCCGGTACCGCCTGTCACCATGATTTTCATTACCGCTCCTCTTCTCTATGTGTTGGTGTTGGATTTCAGTGCCGGGCGCCGGATGCGCCGTTGGCGATTGCATCAACGGGCACCGGCGATCTTCCGGCCCTGCCTTCCGGCAGCAGCACCCATGCCAGCGCCGGCAGCAGGATCAGGGCGCCGAGCATGTTCCACAGGAACATGAAGGCGAGCAGGACGCCCATATCGGCCTGGAACTTGATTGGCGACAGCGTCCAGGTGGCCACGGCAATTGCCAGCGTCACGCCGGTCAGCATCACCACCTTGCCGGTGAAGCGCAGCGCGCACCGGTAAGCCTGCGGCAGGCTGGCGCCGGCACGCAGTTCGGCCAGCACGATCGTCATGATGTAAAGCGCGTAGTCCACGCCTATGCCGACGCCCAGTGCGATGACCGGCAGCGTCGCCACCTTGACGCCAAGACCCAGCGCCACCATGAGTGCCTCGGCCAGCACCGAGGTAAGCACCAGCGGCACCACAGCGCACACTGCCGCGCGCCAGGAGCGGAATGTCAGCATGCACAGGACGATCACCGCGCCGTAGACCCAGAACAGCATCTCGCGGCTGGCTTGCCGCACGACAATATTGGTGGCCGCCTCGATCCCCGCGCTGCCCGCCGCCAGCATGAAGCGTGCGTGCTGGCTGTCGTGCGATGCGGCGAAGGCTTCCACCGCGCTCACCACCCTGGCCAGCGTCTCGGCGCGGTGGTCCTGCAGATAGACATAGAGCGACAGCAGGTTGCACGCCTGGTTGAAGCTCTCGCGTGGCGATCGGTTGGCGGCCGTATTGAGCGTGGCCTGGTTCTGCACCAGCTCGTACCACTTCGGGCTGCCCTCGGCCATGCCCGCGACGATACGGCGCGCCAGCAGCGCCAGCGAGTTGGTGCCTTCCACGCCCGGCAGCTGCCTGAGCTGCCACTCGAGCGCATCCACCTGCCTGAGCGTGGCGTAGTCCGCGCAGTGCCCGTCCGGCGTGCGCACCATCACCACCAGCAGGTCGCTGCTGGCTGCGTAGTTGGCCCTCATGAAGCGGTCATCGCGGTTGTAGCGCGAGTCTGCGCGCAGTTCCGGCGCGCCTTCATCGAGATCGCCTACCTGAAGATGCTGGCTGACCAGATATCCGCCCAGGCCGAGCACGGCTGCCGGCAGCAATGCAGACAGGGCCCACCGCGCAGTGGTAAAACGCTCCAGGAAACGCCACGGACCGCCGACCTGTGCCGGGGTGTCTTGCGAGCGCAGCGCCCTGGCGGCCGCATTCGCGTCCACGCCGGTGTATGACAGCAGCACCGGCAGCAACACCAGATTGGTGAAAATCAGAATGGCCACGCCCAGGCTTGCCACTACCGCCAGCTCCTGGATCACCGGAATGCGGATCACGAGCAGCACCGCGAAGCCGACTGCATCGCACAGCAAGGCGGACAACCCCGCCATGAACAAGCGCCGGAAGGTATAGCGCGCCGCCACGAGCCGGTGCATGCCGCGCCCGATGTCCTGCATGATGCCGTTCATCTTTTGCGCGCCATGGCTCATGCCGATGGCAAACACCAGGAAGGGCACCAGCACCGAGTAGGGATCGAGCGCATACCCCAGCAGCGGCAGCAGCCCAAGCTGCCAGACCACCGCCAGCAGCGATGTCAGCACCACCAGCAGCATGCTGCGCAGGCAGCGCGTGTACCAGAGCACCGCCGCAGCGGCAATCGCCACGGCCAGGGCGAAGAACACCATGACCTCGCCGATGCCGGTGATCAGGTCGCCCACCACCTTGGCGAAGCCGGTGACGTGAATGCGGATATCCCTGGTCTCGTACTTCTGCCGCACGGCTTCGAGCGCATCCGAGAAGCGCTTGTAGTCGAGCGCCTGTTCGTCCCTGGGGTCTCGCTCCAGCAGCGGCAGGAAGATGATCGACGACCGATAGTTGCCCGCGACCAGCTGGCCGATTTCGCCCGAGCGCTCCACATTGCGCCGCACCTGCTCCACGGTCTGCGCCGAGCCGTCATAATCGTCGGGAATCACCGTGCCGCCTTCCAGGCCCTCCTCGGTCACGCCTAGCCAGCGCGTGTTCGCAGTCCAGAGCGACTTCTGGTAGGCGCGGTCGACACCCGGAATGAGGAAGAGCTCGTCGTTGATCTTCTTGAGCCGGTCCAGATACCCGGCATCGAATATCGTCCTTTCACGCGTCTCCACCGCGACGCGCACCGAATTACCCAGACCGCTCAGATCCGCCTTGTTCTGCAGGTAGTTCTGGATATACGGATGCGCGGCCGGAATCATCTTCTCGAAGTCGGCGTTCAGCTGCACCCGCATCGCCTGCCAGCCGAGCAGCACGGTGACGATGACGCACAGCGCCACGATCCAGGCGCGGTGATTGAAGATGAGGCGCTCGACCACCGAGCCCGAGCCGGCGTCGAAATCCTGGATATGCTGCACTACCTGCCAGTCGGCCTGGCATGCCTTGCTAAGCTTCTCATGCATGAGAGGAAACTCCGGTTTGCATCACTGCCTGCCGGCTGTTGCTGGCACCGCCGAACTGCCGCGTGCGCCCACCAGCACGATCCGGTCGCCCTGCTGCGCTGCGCCGGCGAAGGGTTGCGGATGATCCGGCACCACGCGCACGAAGGCCTCCGGGCGCACCAGCTCGCTCACGAACAGTTCGCCGGCCTGGGTCGCCAGCGCTGTCCGGCCGTCTGCAAGGGCCACGCCGCCGGTGATTGCGGCGGTGGTGCCGAGTGCCAGCTTCGACCAGTTCGCGCCCTGGTCGGTCGAGCGGAAGGCATTGCCGCGCAGGCCGTAGACGATGACGCCGCCATCGGCCTGCACCAGTACGCCGAAGAACGTGCCCCGATATGGCGAGACCAGCGGCCGGAAGGTTTCGCCAGCATCGGCCGAGCGCAGCAACAACCCTTGCTCGCCCGCGATGTACAGGTCGCGCCCCGCTCCCGCAATGCCATAGAGATGCAGCGATTTGGGATTGGGAATCCGGTCCTGCCACGGCACCCAGCGCCTGCCGCCATCGGTGGTGCGAAACGCAAGGTTGAAGGCGCCCACCACCAGTGCAGTGCTGGCGTCGGCCGTGTACAAGTCGAGGAATGGCTTGTCCGGCCCGTCCTCCACCAGTTGCTGCGCCTCGGCTCGCCGGGCGGGATCTTTCCCCGCGGCTGCCAGCATCAGACGGGCGGCGGCTTCACCATCAAGCTGCCGCGACCATGTGAGGCCGCCATCGGCTGTGTGCAGCACCGTGCCGGCGTGGCCGGTTGCCCAGCCCTCCTGCGGCGTGGCGAAGTGGACTGAAGTGAGCGTGACATCGGTTGGCGCACTAGCGTGGCGCCAGTGCCGGCTGCCATCGTCGGACAGCACCACCGTGCCGCGCTCGCCTACCGCCACCAGGCGCGTGCCGGCGCTCGCCACGCCAACCAGCGCCGCATCCTGGCGGAAAGCGCGTACCGGGCCCGCCGCCGCGGCGCCCTGCACCAGCGCGGCCGCCGTGGCGGCGCCAGCCAGCAGCAGGGCCAGGCGGCCCGCGCCGCGCCGCCGCGGCGTTTTCGTGCATGCAAACATGGCATTCGTCTCCACGTGGACCATCGCCGGCGTGCTAGCGCACGCCCTCGCCGGCCAGGGCCTCTGGCGAGAAGTAGCTGGAAGGAATGCGGTCGAGCAGCTTGTAGTGATAGCGGAAGCCGGGGCTGCCATAGTCCGGGAATGCTGCGGCCAGGTAGGCACCGGAAAGCAGGTTGTAGATGCACCACGAACTGGTGGCGTTGACGAAAGGGCCCTCGGGCACCACATACGGCATGGCGACCTGTACGCGCCACAACTGGCCCTGTGCATCCCAGCCCTCGCCCAGCACGGCGGCCCAGGTGTCCTCATCGAGATACAGGCGGCGCTTGGGCACGACATGGCGCTTGCCCGGCGCCAGCTCGGCCTCCACCACCCAGACGCGATGCAATTCCCAACGCATCGAATCGGGGTTGGCATGATGCGGCATCAGCAGCTGTTCAAGCGAAAGGCCCTTCTGGTAAACCTTGTTGTTGTTGTAGGGGATGTAGATCTCTTTCTTGCCAACCAGCTTCCAGTTGTAGCGGTCCAGCTCGCCCAGGAAGACAAAGGCCTCGTCGAAGTAACTCTGGCCGGAATTGATGTCGTCCGGCGTGTCGTAGCCAAGCGTGGGCGCCTTGCGCACGCGGCGCTGCCCGGTGAGATATTCCCAGGCCTGGCGCGGCCGGTTTACCGCATCGACCAGCAAGAACTGCGAACCGGCCTTGAGCGGCGGCTCGGTGGTGAAGATGCGCAGCTGCTGCGACTCGCCGGTGAACTTGTCCACGGCACCGCCCTTCTCGTAGTACGGGTACTGCGACTTGTTGTAGCCCTTAGTGGCCATGATCAGCTTGCCGTCCGGCGTGCCGACGTAGTTCACGAAGTAGCTGGAAATGGTCTCGCCCGTCCATTGCAGCTTGTGGTTCCACATGGCCTCGTTGCCGTTCTTCGGAATCGGAAATGGAATGCCGCCATAGGCGCCTTCCACCCACAGGCCGTTATCGGTAGTGCGGGCACGGGTGGCGTTCTGGAAGGTGTTGTCGTAAACCCATTGCGGCGCGGCCGCCGTGCGCCGGGTCGGGTAGACGTCAAGCCTGAATGTGTCGGGATACTTCTTCAGCAGTCCCTTGACGCCCTCGCTGAGCTTGTCGGCGTACTGCGCGGCGTTCTTCGCGTCGATCTTCAGGAGCGGCTTGTCGGCAGCGAACAGGTCGGGCGGCGGATCGCCGCTCTTGTAGTTCGGCGGCATCTGGGTATGCCCGCCCGTCCATGCGGGAATGCTGCCGTCCTTGTTGCCTGCGCGCTCAGCGCCCAAGGGCGTGAGCGTGGACTTGAGCGCGGCAGCTTCCTGCGCGCTGACCATGGCCAGCGCGGGCTGCGCCGCCAGCATGGCTGCGGCGAGCCAGGGCGTCACGATGGTCACGATGGAAAAGGGCTTCATCAATTGTCTCCTCTGTTTCAGAACGCGCGCTGGATCGTCAGCGACACGAAATCCCGGTCCTTGAAAGTCTGGCCGTAGGAATACGCCTGGCTGGCGGCGTTCGGCGGGGTCAGCACGGTCGCGGCCGGGCCGAAGTAATGGGTGTAGTTGAGGCCAATGTTCCAGACCTGCTCGTAGACGCCATTGACACCCACGCTCAGGTCGCCGCCGCGATGCACGCCGAAGCCTGGGTTGAGCACCGACGACTTGCCGAACAGGCCGTAGCCAATGCCGATCGGCACGTTGATGTCGAGGCCGTTGATGACCTGGTAGTAGGCGGGCTGGAACACCATGCGGATGGCCCCCGCATCGCGCGTCGCGTTGGGGTCCAGCGTGCCGGCATTGCGGGTTACGCCCAGGCGCCGGTTCCACGCAATCTCGCCGACGATGCTGCCGCCCTCCCACAGCGCCGTGGGCGGCAGCAGGTTGATCCACGAAATCTGCCCATGCAAGGTGTCACCCACCGGGTACAGCGGATTGCCGGCGTTGTTGGCGCTCATGCCGGGCGGCACGAACACCGAGCCACCGCGCGCGACCAGTGGCATGTTGTGCCGGTAAGAGAGCTCGCCAGCCACGTTGGCAGTGCCCAGCGTGGTGGAGAAGCTGGTGCCGATCACCTTGATGTCTTCCGGGAACACCAGCTGGTACTGGCCGAGCTTGCCGGCAGCCAGGTCCTGCCCGGCAAAGCTGGTGTACACGACCGGATCCTTGGAGTGGAAATTCGCCGCGTAAAGCCCGAACTCCGCATCAAGGCCGCGCGGACGGTAGCGCAGCTGCATACCGCCCTGGCCGGACGACTTCGCCTTGATGTCGCCGGTGCGGCTGAAGTACGCACCGGGACCGGCAAGAATGCGCTCGCCACCGGCGTCGAGGATATCCACAGCGGAAAAATAGCTGCCCACGCCCGGCAGGCGGTTGCGCTCCCAGTCGAACTGGTAGTAGCCGCCCGCGGCCAGGTTCGGCGTGACCTGGACTTGCCCTGAGACCTGTGGCACCGGCCGGATCAGTTCCTTGAACTGTGTGTTCGGCACCGACAGCAGCTTGACCAGGTCGATCGGCGACTGCGCCGCCGCAATGCCGTTGTTGCCGAAAAAGAGGCTCTCGCCGTACAGCACCGAATGCTGCCCCAGCCGCATGCTCACGGGCATTCCGCCCACTTCGACCTTGCCGAAGGCAAAGGCATCCAGCAGCTCCACATTGCGGCCGTTGATGGTACGCGTACCGCTGGGGAAGCGGTCGTGCGGCACCGATGCGGCGTTGGCGGTGGCGGCAGAGTCGTTGTCGTTGCCGCGGTTGTAGACGTCGTCGTACCATGCCGCGCCGCTCACGCGCACGCCGAAATTCCGGTAGCTGACGTCGAACTCCGAGAGCAGGTCGACCCGGTTCGAGATCAGCCCCCAGCGGCGGAAGTTGCGGTCGCCATCGTCGGCGTTGGCATCGGCCGTCAGGGTGGCAGAGCGGTCCTTGAGGCGCTGGGCCACGCTGTACTTGATGGTGTTGTCCCAGCGGATCGTCAGGTCTTCGTTATCGGTCGGAATCTGGAAAGCATGTGCAGGCGGTGCGGGCAGTGCGCACAAGGCCAGGGCCAGCGCGCTGGCGGCGCGGGCCTGGAAGGTGTTGGCGTTCAAGATGGTCTCCTCGCTACTTTATTTTTGTGTGTGCCGTATCGGCGGCGGCTCCCCGCTTTGTGGGCGCTTACCGCTGCATGGCCGCCTCGCTCGGATGGATGCCGTACTCGCGCGTATCGAGCAGTGCGGATGCCTCCAGCGCTACCGGCGTAAGGCGCAGCGTCGGCCGCGTCTCCAGCAGCCATGCCTGGTAGCCTTGCGGCACATTCTCGCTGGGCCCCTGGTGGATGACTCCCTTCGGCACCCAGCTCACCGTGCCGGGCTCGCTCACGTCACCCCATGCGCCCGGACCGGCGTGGTAGAGAATCACTTCGTCGAAATCGGCATTGACATGGATCGGCGGGCGCTGCGTGGTGCGCGCGCAGAGCGTGTAGATCATGATCTCGCCGTCGTCGGAGGTGATGAACTGGAACGGCGGGCCGCCATGCGGCAGGTACGTGCCGACCTGCACGTTGGCCAGGTTCACCTTCCACACCGGCACGTTCCCGTACACGTGCGCCACCGCGCGCAGCGGGTCCTGCGGCAGCCGGAACACCGTGGGACCATCCTCGGCCTTCAGCACCAGCGTCACCTCTGTCGGCACGTGGCCGTCTTGTTGCGGTTCAACCCTGGCGTAGTGCACGTCGCGCGCGAAGTTGATCATGCCGGACGGGGTCTGGGGGTTCAGGCGCAGCGGCGAGGGGCTTTCGACGATGAACCGCCACGCCGGGCCGCCCTGCGGCGTCGTGCGGTAGGCCACCGAGCGCGGAATGCAGACAAAATCCCCGGCCTGCGCGTCCAGCACCCCGCAATCGGTTTCGAATCGCACCTCCCCGCGGTGCACGAAATGCAGTTCGTCGGCCTCGACGTTGCGTACCACAACGGAGGCCCCCTGATCCTGGTGCGCGGCGCTCAGTTGCACCCCTTTGCGCGAGCTGGCAACCGGCACCGGCATGGCAAGCGCATCATCGCCGTGAGACATCGCCAGCTTGTCCAGCTGGAAGCGGCGCGGCGCGTGCGGCCCCTGTGCCGACAGGTAGGCCGGCGCGTAGTGCGGGCGCAATACCATCGAGCAGGTGCCGTTGAAGCCGTCACGCGTCCACAGCTCGCCCTGCCCCGCCGCGTCGCCATCGCCGGGCGCCGGCCCGAATCGGTTGTCTTTCACGCTACCCCTCCTTCTTACGTTGTGCTTCGGACAAATACGGAGTCGAATCCATTTGGTTCGACAACGGATGATTTGCTTCCCAGACCTTGCCGGCGGGTGATGGTAAACTCGCCTCGCCTGACAAAGCGGAGAATGTAAGCGTGGCCACCAGCCAAACCAAGCCCACCACGAAAGCCGGCAAGCCGGAGCCTGCCGGAACCCACCCTCCGGTATTCGATCTCGGCGGCCGCAGCATCGCCTGGCATGTGCGCGACCTGCACCGGCTGTTCACCAGCCACCTGCAAGCCCTGATGACTGACGAAGGCGCTTCGGTGGGGCATTGGTACTACCTGCGCGTGCTGACGGAGCAGAACGGGCTGACGCAACTGGAACTCAGCCGGCGCGTCGGGCTGGCCGCGACCACCTCCGTGCCCGCGCTCGACAGCATGGAAAAGCAGGGCCTGGTCAAGCGCGTGCGCGACACCGAGGACCGGCGGCGCAGCTTTGTGTTCATCACCGACCAGGGCCGCGCCCTGGTCGAGCGGCTGATGCCCGCGATCACGGCGCTGCTTGAGCACGCCGTCGACGGTGTCTCCGAGCGCG
Organism: Cupriavidus sp. GA3-3; assembly: GCF_000389805.1. Lineage (NCBI taxonomy): Bacteria > Pseudomonadati > Pseudomonadota > Betaproteobacteria > Burkholderiales > Burkholderiaceae > Cupriavidus > Cupriavidus sp. GA3-3. Next base: position 7,283 of record NZ_KB944488.1, on the reverse strand, counting down.
AGCTCAAGAGCTTCCTGAAGGTCATGGTGCGCATCGAGGAAAACCTGCACACGGCAGCGCCAAGCCTCAGCGAAGTGAACGACTGAAATTCCTGGTGCGCCGGTCATACCCGATGCACCTCCAGGGTCGAAGGGTGCAGCAGTTCCTCGACCCGCACCCGGCGCGGCGACAGCCCCTGCGCATGGTGGTACTGCAGGAATGCGTCGAGCGTATGCAGGTTCTGCGCCGCGCCATAGCTCCAGTAGTCCTGCCCCATCAGACCCTGCATGAACTGCATGGTCTCCTGCGCGAGCGGCAGGGTGATGGCGGATGCGGCGATCTCGGACAGCGATGACATCGCCACCGCCTTGGCGCGCTCGAAGGCCTTGAGCAGCGTGCCCGGCAGCCACGGATGCGCGTGCACCAGTTCGCGCCGCACGCCCAGCAAGTGCATGATGGGAAAGATGCCGGTGCGCCGATAGTAGTCGCTGGCGGCCTGCACCGGGTCCGGGAACAGTCTGCCTACGCCGAGATGGCCCTGCACCCAGCATGAGGGCGGACGCGGCGCGATCAGGGCATCGATCTCGCCCGCCGCCAGCATCGCGTTGAGCGTCGCGCCGTCGGGCGCGCTCTCCAGCCGCACATCGGCAGGCAGCGCAAGCTCGATCTTCTCGACCCGGCCCGGCTGCTCCTGCCCGCCGCGTATCCACTGCAGTTCGGCCGGCCGCACGCCATAGTCCTCTTCGAGCATCGCGCGCACCCAGACGCAGGCGGTCAGCTGGTACTCCGGCACGCCCACGCGCTTGCCACGCAGGTCGGCCGGCTCGCGGATGCCGCGGTCGGAACGGATGTAGATGGCGGTGTGCCGGAAGGCGCGCGACAGAAACACGGGCACGCCGACATAAGGACAGGATTCGCGCGCCGTCTTGACGGTGAAGCTGCTCAATGACAGCTCGCAGATATCGAACTCGGCATGCCGGAACGCACGAAAGAAGATCTCTTCCGGATCGAGCGCAAGGAAGACCGGGTCGACACCATCGATCGGTACCCGCCCGTCCAGCAGTGCGCGCGTGCGGTCGTAGTCGCCCATTGCCAGCGACAGGTTCAGCTTGCTCATATCAGATCTCGCCTTTGCGTAAGTCCGTTCCGCCCGCTGCTCATGCAGAGCGGACCCAGAGGTTGCGCCAGCGCCCGCTGGCGCCTTGCCCGTGGTTCGACACGCTGCCGACGCCCGCCACGGCCGGCTTCAGCGTGAACAGGCCAAGCCCCACCACCACGCTGCCGATATCCACCACGATATTGCGCACGGCATACATGCGCCTGCCATCCACATGCCACGTGCAGGTGCGTGCCGGGCGGTCGAGGGTGATCTCGTAGCGATGGAACTCGCCCGGGTGGTTCTGTGCCAGCAGGGGCGACTGCACCACGTGCAGCCAGTCGCCGCCGGCAGGCGTCACACCCGGGATTGGCAGCCGCTCATGCACCACGCCGATCTGCGTGCCGGAGATGATGAAGTCGAACACCATGCCGTTGGCCAGGTCGCACACATTGAAGCCCGCAAAGCCATCGAACAGGTCATCCGGGTTGCCGTTGTGGTTCTCGCACGCCATCTCGCAGCCGATGGTGAGCACGCCGCCTTCGGCGATCGTCAGCGCCTCGCGCTTGACCAGGAAATGCTTGGGGTTGTCGAACATCGGTATGAGCGCGTGCTGCCGCGTGAACCTGTCCACCTGTATTTCCAGAACGCCGCCTTCGGCCTGCACGCGCGCGCCGGGCTCCTCGTAGCGCCACATGCCGCCGTCCGGCATGGGCATCTCCAGCACCTGCCACACTGCCGGATCGGGCGCGCCGGTCCGCAAGCCGTCCAGCGGGCGGGACGTCATGCCGGCACCTGCGCGGCGGTTGCCACGCCTGCACGGGCGGGCTTGCCGATCATGCGGCGATAGGCGTCCGCGCTGGCCGGGCGGCGGCCATGCAGCTCGGCAATGTCGCGGGCCATGCGGAACATCTCCAGGTTGTCGCGCAGACGCACATCGCTGTTGGGGTATTTCCACGGCGTGTCCTCGGTGCCGACGCGGATGTTCAGGCCCATCATGGTGGCCAGCGTGGTCATGTAAAGCGTGGAGCGTCCCGCGGCGCAGACGGTGATGACCGAGGCAGGATCGATCTGGCGGATCTGGTCGACCATCATGAACATGTGGCGAGCCATGTCCTGCGCGTTGCTGGCCCAGGTGCCCGAGATCAGCGTACGGCCGACGTTGAACGGCAGCCCGTACAGGATGATCCAGTTGTAAGGGCCCTTCAGGATGCCGGTATCGATCAGCTTGCGCTTGGCCAGTTCGATCTCGCCGGAACTGTGGATCACGATCTCCGGCTTGACACCGTGCTGTTCCAGCGTGCGCACCGCCGGCACCATGAAGGCATCCGGGTGTCCCGCGGCGCACGGCGCGACTTCCGCCAGCCCGGCCCGGGCGGGGCTCATGCAGATATCGAACGTGCTGCCGTTGAGCACGTTCAGGTTGGCGACGAACTCATGGCCAAAACGGTCGCGCAGCGGGCGCAGCACGGCGCCGTACGCATCCACCGGCGGAACGTCGCGGTCCAGGCGCCGTCCCTGGCGATCGGTGACCATCGAGAAATCGATATGCACGCCGCAAGCGCCGGCCTCGATGACTTCGGAGGCCGCATCGACATAGGCTTCGATGGAAGTCGGATGGCCCTCTTCCTGGCTATCGCTGAAGCGGCCTGACACGGCGACGTTGATGGCGATCTCAGACGGCACCTCCCACTTCGGCTGGAGCTCCGCCCCGGCAACGAACTGGTAGTCGTCCATTTCGCGCTTCGCGGCTTCCCACAACGAAATTCCTTCCTGCATAGCTCACCTCGTTTTGTTGGCTGATGGGTGGTTCTCCGGCCCGTTCGTTCCGGAGAACCAAAAACTTCCACTTCCGATAATTGGATTTCGGCTCCTTTGGATACAGCGGTTGCCGGAGTCGGTCGGCTCAGACCCTCCCCATCGTGGCCGCGTCGGCGGCAACCGCGCGGGGCGCATACAGCCAGTCCACCGGGGCGAAGCTGTTGTCTTCCCGCGCCGACAGCAGCGCATTGCGCACCTCGGCGCCGATATGGCCGAGGTGGATGAAATCGCCGAACCAGCGCGCCGTGAGTTGCACGCGCGCGGTGCGCAGCCGCCTGGCCTGCTGGTAGGCCAGCAGGCCGCCCGGCACGTCGCTGGCGTGACGGTTCAGCGCATCGGCCAGCGTGCCCGCATCCTCGATGGCCTGGGCCGCACCCTGTGCGAGGTATTGCAGCATCGGGTGAGCGGCATCGCCCAGCAGGGCAATGTGATTGCGCGTCCAGTCGGCGATGGGATCGCGGTCGTACATGGGCCAGCGCCGGTTGGTGTGGATCAGGCTGATCGCGTCGCGCACGGGTGCGCAGGCATTGGCGAAGCGCGCCTCCAGTTCGTCCACCGTGCCCCAGTCGTCCGTGGACGGATCGAAGCGGTAGCTGCGGAACACTGCCACCTGGTTATAGAGCTCGCCGCGGCGCACCGGATACTGGACCAGGTGCATGTCATGGCCGGTCCACATCACCACGTTGTCCAGCCCGGCATGCTGGGGCATCTTCTCGATCGGCAGGGTGCCACGGTAGGCCACGTATTCCGAGCACACCGGTGCGCCGTCGTCCGCAATCATGCGGCGCACGGTGGAGTGCAGCCCGTCCGCACCGATCAGCGCCTTGCAGCGATAGACCGAGCCGTCGGCGCAGCGGACCTCGGCGCCGTCGCCCAGATCCTGCACCGCCACCACGTCGCGGCTGGTTTCCAGCGTGATGCGGGCGTCGCGCTGGCACGCGTCCAGCAGCGCGGCGAGCAGGTCGCTGCGGTGCATCACCAGGTAGGGATAGCCATAGGCCTGCCGGAAGCTGGCACCCAGGTCCAGCGCGGTCAGCCGGCGGCCGCTCATCGCATCCATCCACACCAGCTGGCGCGGGAACACCGCGCTTTGCCAGACGGCATCGAGCACACCCAGGCGGTCGAGCATGCGCGACGCGTTGGGCGCCAGCTGCAGGCCGGCGCCAACCTCACTGAACTGCGCAGCGCGCTCGAGCACGTGCACCGTGCGGCCGGACTGGGCCAGGGCGAGCGCCGTGGCAAGGCCACCGATGCCGCCCCCCACGATCAAGGTCTGGATCTTGTTGCTGTCGTTCATGAAAGATATCCGTGTGCGGTGAACTCAGGCGGCGCGTACCGGGACACGCATGGCGCCGATGCCTTCGATGCTGGCCTCGATCAGGTCCCCAGGCACCACCGGCCCCACGCCGTCCGGGGTGCCGGTGTAGATGACGTCGCCGGGATGCAGGGTGTAGTAGGACGATGCCCAGGCAATCAGCTGCGGAATGCCGACCACCAGATCACGTGTGTTGGCCCGCTGGCGCAACTCGCCGTTGACGCGCAACTCCAGCTCCAGGTTCGCCGGGTCTGCGATCTCGTCGGCGGTGACCAGCCACGGGCCAAGCACCGAATAGCTGTCGATCGATTTACGCAACGAGCGCTCCTGCGGGCCGCGCACTGTCATGTCCAGCCCGATGGCATAGCCGGCTACGTGGTCCATTGCACGGTCCACCGAAACACGGTCCGCGGTGCGGCCGATGACCACCGCCAGCTCCAGTTCGTGGTCGTTGCGGCGGTCGGTGTGGCGCAGCGTCACGCCCTCGCCTGGACCGGCGAGTGAACTCGATGCCTTGAGGAACAGCCCCACCTCCTGGATGCGCTGCAACTGGTGCGCGTGGAAGGTTGCGGGATCGGCCTGCGCCTCGGCCAGGTGGCTGAGATAGTTGACCGGCGCCGCGGCCAGCTTTGACGGATTGGCCACCGGGCTGAGCAGGCACAGGCCGGACAAGGCGCGGCGCGGTGCCGCATCCAGCAGGCGCGGCGCGTGCTCGCGAATGAGCGGCAGGTGCGCAACGAGCGAATCGCCCATGGGGAATGGCCAGCGGTGTGAGGGCAGCATCTCCAGGACGGGCGAGATATCCGCCACGAAGTGGTCCTCGACGATGCCGAGGCGCTCGCCCCGGTCATCCTGGAATCGGCAAAATCGCATGGTGCAGGCAGGTTGAAGGATTGATCGGTGCTGTTCAGGCCAGCTGGCGTTCCTGGAAGAAGCCCAGCTTCTTCTGCAGGGGCGCGTCGTCAACGCGAATCAGGAAGGCAGGCTGCCCGTGCGTGGCGCGGTGCGAGACACAGGCAAACGTAGTGCTGCTGAAGGTGTCGCCCGCGCTCCAGTCGAAAACGTGATCGTCGACTCGGCTCTCGCCGCTTCCCTCGACAACGTGAAACACAGTGCTGGCCGACGTGGGCACCGCCTGCCAGTGCTGGCCCGCGCCGATCATCATCGCCGTGAAGCCGAGAATGGGCAGACAGTCCTGCCCGGTCTCGGGGTTAACGTAGGCCAGCTCCGCGCAGGCCTGACCTGTCGCAGCGGCCAGCCGCTCCAGCGCAGCCCTGGCGGTCTGCCACGGATAGCGCAGCATCGGATAGGCATTCTCGCGACGCCAGGCCTGCGGCGGCCGCAAGCCCTGGCGCAGCAGTTCGGACGTCAGCGTCATCAGGGGCTCTTCGGCATTGCAGCCGGCATGACCGCCCTCGGCATAGGCTGATTCCGCGGCGGTGAACACCGGCAGATCCAGCACATCGAGCCAGGTCACCGGACCCTCGCCGTCGTGGCCGTGGTCGTGCCACTGGCCGCCTGGCGTGAGGATGATGTCGCCGCGCTCCATTTCGCAGCGCTGCCCGTTGACGATGGTGAAGCCGCCACGGCCTTCGATGACGATGCGCGCCGCGCTCGGCGAATGGCGGTGCGTGGGGGCGGTCTCGCCGGGCAGCAACAACTGGATGCCCGCGTAGAGCGTGCCCGTCGCCGACATCGCATGCGGGCCACGGCCAGGATCGCTGAGCACGATCACGCGGCGCTCGGCCTGCGCAACCGGCACCAGGCGCCCGGCTTCCAGCAGCAGCGGACGCACATCGGCATAGCGCCAGCGGTGCGGACGCGTAACACCCGCGGGGCGGCCGTGCGGCAGCGCCCCCTTGAGGAAGTCCCACAACGGAGCCAGTGCGTGATCGAGCAGCGCTGCGCGGAATTCTTCGGGCAACGAGGCAGCCTCGCCGGCATTCCGGCCCTGTGTGTTCGAGGGGATGGCCTGATTTATCATTTGCATCGAATCGTTCTATATCGAATCAATGCATGTATGATAATCAGCGTGCCTCACATATCCACTGGGGTAAACGTCAGGGTAGGGTCGATCCCACCTGCCGGACCAATCCGCAAAGAGGGCAAGATGGACCAATCCAATCTCGACGAACTGATCTACAACAAGCCGGGCCATCTCATCCGCCGGCTGCACCAGATTGCCACCTCTTTTTTCCACGAAGAGACCGGTGGCTTCGATACCACGCCCGTGCAATATGCTGCGCTGGCGGCGGTGCGCGCCTATCCGGGCATCGACCAGCTCAGGCTGGCCAACGCCATCGGCTTTGACCGCACCACAATTGCCGGTGTGGTGGAAAGACTGGAGGGAAAGAGACTGATCTCGCGCTCACCGGGCATCGCCGATCGGCGTACCAAGCTGCTCTCGCTGACGGCAACTGGTGCGGCGCTGCTGCAGGACATCTACCCGGGCACGGAGCGCGCCCAGGCCCGCACGCTGGCAGGTTTGGATCAGGCGGAGCGTGCACTGTTCGTCGCCTTGCTGCAACGCGTGGTGGCGGCCAATAGCGAGAACAGCCGGGTGCCGGTGTCACCGCCGCCCGCGCGCCGTCCCGAACTTTGATCACGCCGCGACAGAAGACCATACTTCCGCCATCCTGTCCGGACCTGTCAGAAATTTTGTGTTTAGGGCATAACATGTCGCCAAGGAGCATGTATGCCACGCAAGACGAAGACCAGCCAAGCCGCAGGCCGTGAACTGCCGGCTATTCCCGAGGACCTGATCGCTCATTTCGTTAAGGGTCCGATGACCGCCGAAGCGGTTCAGGACGCCTCGATGGCATTCAAGAAGGCCCTGATCGAGCGGGCCCTAGGCGCCGAGCTAGGCCATCACTTGGGCTACCAGCCGGGCGCGGAGCGCCCGGCTGGCACAGCCAACCAGCGCAACGGCAAGAGCGCCAAGACCGTTCTAACCGAGGATGGCCCGCTGCGGGTCGACATCCCGCGCGACCGCGACGGCAGCTTCGATCCGATCCTGATTCCCAAGCACGAACGGCGCTTCACTGGGTTCGATGACAAGATCATCGCCATGTA
>NZ_KB944487.1:0-14955 GCF_000389805.1 Cupriavidus sp. GA3-3 | reverse complement strand
GGCTGCCGCGCAGCGCCCGCCGGCCCAACCCTTGCGCGCGCCCGGCGCGGCAGCCGTGAGTCGGCCGCCGGCACCGGTTGCGAAGGCGCCCATGCAGTCGCCGGCAGCGCCGGCACGGCCCGCCGCGCGCCAGGCGGAGCCGGAATCCGTGCCGCCCTGGGAGCTGGCGGGTGGCAGCGATGTGCCGCCGTGGGAAGAGCTGCCGCCTGACCTGCCGGTCATCGGCCCCTATGACAGCGATCCTGGCTACCGCGACAACGGTTTCAACGAACCGGCAGCGCGTGCCGCCGGGCCGCGCCGGGCGCCCGCGCGCGAGGCCGAGCCGGCGCGCGAGACCGCTCCGGTGCAGCCAGCCGCGGCGCCGGCAGAGTCCGCCAAGTTCGTCGCCCCGCGCCCGCCAGCAGCGGGCGAGGATGGCACCCCGCCGGCCTTCACCGGCGAATGGCCGGTGCTGGCCGCCGGCCTGCCCTTGAAGGGCCTGGCGCAGCAGCTGGCCTACCAGAGCGAACTGACCCAGGTGGTCGGACGTACCTTCCACCTGCGCATCCCGGTCGCGGCCCTGGGCGAGAACGGCGTGTCCGAGCGGCTGCAGCAGGCGCTGTGCGACCACTTCGGCGAGCCGGTGCGCGTGGTCTGCGAAGTCGGCGGGGTTTCCATCACGGCCGCGGCCGCCGATGCCGAGGCGCGCGCCGAGCGCCAGCGCCAAGCCGAGGCCGTGATCGAGGCCGATCCCTTTGTCCAGGGCCTGCTGCGCGATTTTGGCGGCCAGATCGTGCCGGGCTCGATCCAGCCGCGCGCCGCCTGATCCGCGGCCTGCGTTTGCTTTACCGAACTTACTTCACCGAATTTCTTACCGAATCCAGGAGCATTCCATCATGATGAAAGGTCAACTCGCCGGGCTGATGAAGCAAGCCCAGCAGATGCAGGAAAACATGAAGAAGATGCAGGAGCAGCTGGCCCAGATCGAGGTCGAGGGCCAGTCCGGCGCCGGTCTCGTCAAGGTGGTCATGACCTGCAAGAACGACGTCAAGCGCGTCACCATCGACCCCAGCCTGCTGGCCGAGGGCGAAGACAAGGACCTGCTGGAAGACCTGGTCGCCGCCGCCTTCAATGACGCCGTGCGCAAGGCCGAAGCCACCTCGCAGGAAAAGATGGGCTCGATGACCTCGGGCCTGCCGCTGCCCCCGGGCTTCAAGCTGCCGTTCTGAACGCCACTGTGAAGGCATCGTCCCCGACCTCGCTGCAGGCACTGGTCGAAGCGCTGCGGGTGCTGCCCGGCGTCGGGCCCAAGTCCGCCCAGCGCATGGCCTACCACCTGCTGCAGCACGACCGCGAGGGCGCGCGCAAGCTGGGCGATGCGCTGCGCGGCGCGGCGGACCATATCCGCCATTGCCAGCGCTGCAATACCTTCACCGAGCAGGAGATCTGCGAGACCTGCCTGGACGACCGCCGCGACGCCTCGGTGCTGTGCGTGGTGGAAACCCCGGCCGACCAGGTCATGATCGAGCAGACCCTGACCTACCGCGGCAAGTACTTCGTGCTGATGGGCCGGCTCTCGCCGCTGGACGGCATCGGCCCGCGCGAGATCCATCTTGACCGGCTGCTCGCGCGCGCCACCGAGCCCGAGCTGGGCGGCCCGGTCGGCGAAGTCATCGTCGCCACCAACTTCACCAGCGAAGGCGAGGCCACCGCGCACTACATCGGCGAAATGCTCAAGGCGCGCGGCCTCAAGGTGTCGCGCCTGGCGCGCGGCGTGCCGGTGGGCGGCGAGCTGGAGTACGTCGATGCCGGTACCATCGCGCGTGCGGTGATGGACCGCCGCAACCTCTGAGCACGATCGCGCGGGGCCGATTGCCCGCGCGCCGGTCACCGCGTTCTTCCGCCTTCTTCAGCCGCCTGCCTCTCCCATGAACCTGGCCCGCTTCGATCTCGTCACGCTTGGCTTGTTCGTCGCCGTGGCCCGGCAGGGCAGCATCTCGGCCGGCGCGCGCCAGTCGCACCTGGCCGTGGCCGCCGCCAGCAAGCGCATCTCCGACCTGGAAACCGCGGTCGGCGCGCCGCTGTTCTTCCGCCATGCCGCCGGCGTGCAGCTGACCGAGGCCGGCCAGGCCTGCTTCCACCATGCGCTGACCATCCTGCAGGACGTCGAACGCATGGCCGGCGTGATGTCGGACTACGCCTCGGGCGTGCGCGGGCAGGTGCGGGTGTGCGCCAACACCTCGGCGATCACGCAGTTCCTGCCCGACGACCTGGCGTCGTTCATGCAGCGTCATCCCACCATCCGCATCGAGCTGGAAGAGCAGAACAGCCGCGATATCGTCGCCGCGCTGGTCGAGAACCGTGCCGACGTGGGCATCTTTGCCGACCGCACCCCCGCGGCCGGGCTGATGACGATCGAGTACCGGCAGGACGAGCTGGTCATCATCACGCCGCCCAACCATCCGCTGGCCGCGCGCGGCCCGGTGCACTATGCCGATACGCTGGAATTCGACTTCGTCAGCCTGCCGCAGGAAACCTCGCTGGCCGCGCGCCTGCTCGAGGAGAGCAGCCGGCTCGACCGGCCGTTCCGGCTGCGCATCCAGGTGCGCAGCTTCGATGCCATGTGCCGCATGGTGATGGCCGGCCTGGGCGTGGGCGTGCTGCCGCGCATCGCTGCCGAGCCGCACGTCAAGTCGATGGGGCTGTCGCTGGTGTCGCTGCAAGACGCCTGGGCGCGCCGCTCGCTGCTGATCGGGCTGCGCGACCCGGCCGGGCTGACAGTCTCGGCCCGTCTGCTGATCACCCACCTGTGCGGGGACCGGGCGCCGTTCTGACGCGCCCGCGCTGAGGCGGCTCCGCAGCCTTTCGCGTTCCGAGAAAGCCCGCTTCTCCGATTGCCGATTCCTGGCAGGCCCCCTGCTGGGGCACACTCCGTTCGAACGCAATGTATGACAAGCCAGTCATTGGGCTTGCCGCACTGCAACAAGACACCGCATCGCACGGAGACACCCCATGGCGCAACAGATCCTCGAGGGCATTCGCGTCCTCGAACTCGGACAACTCATCGCCGGCCCCTTTGCCGCCAAGACCCTGGCCGACTTTGGCGCCCACATCATCAAGGTGGAGCCGCCGGGGCAGGGCGACCCGCTGCGCAAATGGCGCATGCTGCATGAAGGCACCTCGGTCTGGTGGGAGGCGCAGTCGCGCAACAAGGAGTCGATCTGCATCGACCTGCGCCAGCCGGAAGGCCAGGCACTGGTGCGCAAGCTGGCCGCCGAGGCCGACGTGCTGATCGAGAACTTCCGCCCCGGCACCATGGAGAAGTGGGGCCTGGGCTGGGACGTGCTGCATGCCGACAACCCGCGCCTGATCATGCTGCGCGTGTCGGGCTATGGCCAGACCGGGCCGAAGAAGGATGAGCCCGGCTTTGCCGCGGTGGCCGAAGCCATGGCCGGCCTGCGCCACCTGACCGGCGAGCCCGGCCGCGCGCCGGTGCGCGCCGGCCTGTCGCTGGGCGACACCATCGCCGGCCTGCACGGCGCCATGGGCGTGCTGCTGGCGCTGTACCAGCGCGACGCGCGCGGCGGCGAAGGCCAGGTCATCGACGTGGCGCTGTACGAGTCGCTGTTCAACCTGAGCGAAAGTCTGCTGCCGGAATACTCGGCCTTTGGCGCGGTGCGCCAGCCCGCCGGCGGCGCGCTGCCGGGGATCGCGCCGTCCAACGCGTACCCCTGTGCCAGCGGCGAATACGTGCTGGTGGCGGCCAATGGCGACGCCATCTTCAAGCGCATGATGCTGGCCATCGGCCGGCCCGACCTGGCCGACGATCCGTCGCTGGCGCAGAACGATGGCCGCGTGAAGCGCGTCGACGAGATCGATGCCGCCATCGCCGACTGGACCCGCACGCAGACGGTGGACTCGGCGCTGGCGCTGCTGCGCGACGCGCAGGTGCCGTCGGGCCGCATCTATACCGTCAAGGACATTGCCGAAGACCCGCACTACCGCGCCCGCGGCGTGATCGAGTCGGTGACCTCGGCCGGCGGGCTCACGGTGGAAGTGCCGGGCGTGGTGCCCAAGCTGTCGGCCAGCCCCGGCGAGATCCATGACCGCGCGCCGACGCTCGGCGAGCATACCGATACGGTGCTGAAGCAGGCAGGCTTCGACGACGCCGCCATCGCCGACCTGCGTGCGCGCAAGGTGATCGCATGAGCGCCGCCACCAAACTGAGCGGTCCCGCCCGCGTCGAGATCAACGAAGTCGCGCCGCGCGACGGCCTGCAGATCGAGCCGGTGGTGGTGCCGACCGATGCCAAGGTCGCCTTTCTCGACGCGCTGTCGGCCTGCGGCTTTGCCCGCATCGAAGCCACCTCGTTCACCTCGGCCCGCGCCATCCCGGCGCTGGCCGACGCCGAGGCACTGATGCACCGCATGCGGCGCCACCCGGGCGTTCGCTACACCGCGCTGGTGCCCAATCTGCGCGGGCTGGAGCGTGCGCTGTCGTGCCGGCCGGACGAGGTCAACCTGGTGATGTCGGCCAGCGAGACCCACAACCGCGCCAACCTGCGCATGACGCGCGAGCAGTCGCAAGCGCAATTGCTGGCGATGATCGAGGCGGCGCGCGGCGCCGGAGTGCCGGTCAATATTTCGCTGTCGACCGTGTTCGGCTGTCCCTTCGAGGGCGAGGTCGACAGCGCCGCGGTGATGGCACTGGCCACCCGCTTCGCCGAGGCCGGCGCGGACGGCATCACGCTGTGCGACACCACCGGCATGGCCTACCCGGACCAGGTCGCGGCGCTGTGCGAGGCCTTCCAGGCCGCGCTGCCCGATACCGGCCTGACCATCCACCTGCACAACACCCGCGGCATGGGCCTGGCCAATGCCCTGGCTGCCTGGCAGACCGGCGTGACGCGCTTCGACGCGGCCGCCGGCGGCCTGGGTGGCTGCCCTTACGCCCCCGGTGCCAGTGGCAACGTCAGCACCGAAGACCTGGTCCACATGTTCGACTGCATGGGCGTCAAGACCGGCGTCGACCTGGGCGCGCTGCTCGAGGTGGTGGCCGGCATGCCGGCGCTGGTCGGGCGCGACCTCCACAGCCAGCTGCTGAGCGCCGGCCCGCGCCTGCGCACGCACCAGCCGCCGGCCTGGATGGCGGAGCATTTCGCCGGGCAGGCATAGCCGGCACCCAGACAAGAACAACACATCCAACAGATAACGGAGACCCTCATGAAGCAAGCCCTTCAACGCAAGTCCGCCATGCCCGCACGGCGCAAGGCCGTAGCCGCCACGCTGGCGGCACTCGGTGCGGCATGGTTCGCGCCCGTCGCCCTGGCGCAGGACGGTACCTATCCCGCCCGTCCGGTGACGCTGGTGGTATCGGCCGCGGCCGGTGGCACCACCGACATCGCGGCGCGCATGATTGCGGAACCGCTGTCCAAGGCGCTCGGCCAGCCGGTGGTGGTGGACAACCGTCCCGGCGGCAACGGCAGCATCGCCGCGCAACTGGTGGCGCGGGCCAAGCCGGACGGCTACACGCTGATGCTGCAGTACTCGGGCTTCCACGTGATCACGCCGCTGCTGGTCAAGAGCCTGTCGTGGGACCCGGTCAAGGACTTTGCGCCGGTGGCCAACATCCTGTCGGCGCCGCAGGTGCTGGTGGTGCGCCCGAGCCTGCCGGTCAAGTCGCTGAAGGAACTGGTGGCCTACGCCAAGGCCAATCCGGACAAGCTCAACTACGCCTCGTCGGGCAACGGCTCGCTGCAGCACGTCTCGACCGAGCTGCTGAACCAGATGGCCGGCACGAAAATCACGCACGTGCCCTACAAGGGTACCGGTCCGGCCATGACCGACCTGCTGGGCGGCTCGGTGGACCTGACCATCACCACGCCGCCGCCGCTGATGGCCCATATCGCCGCCGGCAAGCTGCGTCCGCTGGTGGTGACCAGCAAGACCCGCCTGCCCAGCCTGAAGGACGTGCCGTCGGCGCCCGAGGCCGGCTACCCCGACCTGGACGTGTCGTCGTGGTTCGCGATGTACGCACCGGCAGGCACGCCCAAGCCGGTGATCGACAAGCTGACTGGCGAAATCGACAAGATCATGCGCACCGAAGCCTTCCGCAAGAAGGCCGAGGACCTGGGCGCCGAGGCCAAGTACATGAACCCGCAGCAGCTGGGTCAGTACCAGAAGGCGGAACTCGCGCGCTGGGGCAAGGTGATCAAGTCCGCCGACATCCACGCGGAATGATGGCGCGGGCTGCGGCAAGGTGATCGAAAGGTAAGGGCGTTATGCTGGCGGGTTTGCTAGGTGTTGATACCGATGCGGTGCATCGCACCGTCCGGTAGCATCGCAATTTGCCGCACCGCGGCGCGCCCCCTTCGAGCGCATGTCGCCGCAGCGCCAGTCCACACGGGTAGGAGATCTCGCATGTATAACAAGAAATTCTGGAAGCAATTCCTGATCGCGCTGGCGCTGTTCCTGGCCGGCTGGTTCACCTTCGGCCAGGCGCAGGCACAGGGCAAGCCCGAGAAGACCAAGGTCACCATCGCGGTGGGCGGCAAGAACCTGTTCTATTACCTGCCGCTGACCATTGCCGAGCGCCTCGGCTACTTCAAGGAAGAAGGGCTGGACGTCGAGATCGTCGACTTCGCCGGCGGTGCCAAGGCGCTGCAGGCCGTGGTGGGCGGCAGCGCCGACGTGGTCTCGGGCGCCTACGAGCACACCATCAACCTGCAGGCCAAGGGCCAGCGCTACCAGGAATTCGTGCTGCAGGGCCGCGCCCCGCAGATCGTGCTGGTGGTGTCGAACAAGACCATGCCCAACTTCAAGTCGATCGCCGACCTGAAGGGCAAGAAGATCGGCGTGACCGCGCCGGGTTCGTCGACCAACATGATGGCCAACTTCGTGCTGGCCAAGTCCGGGCTGAAGCCTTCGGACGTGTCGTTCATCGGCGTGGGCGCCAGCGCCGGTGCGGTGGCAGCGATGCGCTCGGGCCAGATCGATGCGATGGCCAACCTGGACCCGGTGATCTCGATGCTGACGCAGAAGAACGAAGTGCGCATCGCCTCGGACACCCGCACGCTCAAGGACACCCAGGCCGTGTTCGGCGGCAACATGCCGTCGGGCTGCCTGTATGCGTCGCAGGCGTTTATCCAGCAGAACCCCAACACCACGCAGGCGCTGACCAATGCCATGGTGCGCGCGCTCAAGTGGCTGCAGAAGGCGGGCCCGTCGGACATCGTCAAGACTGTGCCGGAAAGCTACCTGCTGGGTGACCGCGCGCTGTACCTGGCCGCGTGGGAAAAGGTCAAGGAAGCGATCTCGCCGGACGGCACCATGCCGGCCGACGGCCCGCGCACCGCGTTCAACGCGCTGAGCCAGTTCGACGCCGAGCTCAAGGGCAAGCCGGTCAAGCTGGAAGAGACCTACACCAACGCCTTCGTGCAGAAGGCCAACGCCAAGTACAAGTAAGACCCTCGCCGTCGATGCCATCGGCCCGCTGTCCGCAGCGGGCCTTTGCTTTGAATCCTTGACGGCCAATCCATCATCACCCGCCCGCGCCGCGCCCCCCGGCGCCGCCACGGCGGGACCGAGACGGTTCACCATGAGCACTCCCGCACTTTCCCTCGACAAGGTCACCTGCACTTTTGTCTCGCGCGATGACCGCAGCCAGCGCTATACCGCGGTCCAGGACGTCACGCTGTCGATCCAGCCCGGCGAATTCGTCTCCGTGGTCGGCCCCACCGGCTGCGGCAAATCCACGCTGCTCAACGTCGGCGCCGGCCTGCTGGAACCCTCCAGCGGCGAGATTCGCGTGTTCGGCGAGCCCCTGCGCGGCATCAACCGCCGCGCCGGCTATATGTTCCAGACCGAGGCGCTGATGCCCTGGCGCAGCGCGCTGGACAACGTCGTCGCCGGCCTGGAGTTCCGCGGCGTGGCGCGCGCCGAGGCCGTGCAGCAGGGCGAGGAATGGCTGCGCCGCGTGGGCCTGGGCGGCTTTGGCGACCGCTATCCGCACCAGCTCTCGGGCGGCATGCGCAAGCGTGTTGCGCTGGCGCAGACGCTGGTGCTGGACCCGGACATCATCCTGATGGACGAACCGTTCTCGGCGCTGGATATCCAGACCCGCCAGCTGATGGAGAACGAGGTGCTGGAGCTGTGGGCCGCCAAGCGCAAGGCCGTGCTCTTCATCACCCACGACCTGGACGAGGCCATTGCCATGAGCGACCGTGTGGTGGTGCTGTCGGCCGGCCCCGGCACACACCCGATCGGCGAGTTCGAGATCGACCTGCCGCGCCCGCGCGACGTGGCCGAGATCCGCAACCATCCGCGTTTTGTCGAGCTGCACGCCGCGATCTGGGACGTGCTGCGCGAGGAAGTGCTCAAGGGCTACGCCCAGCAGCGCAAGGTGGCGTGAGCCCTCCAACCTAACAAGACCTGAATCCCGATGGCATTCCGTACTGATTCCAAGGGCATGTTGCGCGTCTGGCAGCTGCTCGTCCTGGTGGTGATCCTCGGCGTGTGGCATATGGCCACGCGCTCGCAGCAGGTTGCCTTTTTCTTCGGCGAACCGCTGATGGTGGCGCAGCGCATCTGGAGCTGGTTTATCGTCGAGCGCGATATCTACCTGCACCTGGGCGTGACGCTGATCGAAACCGTGCTGGCCTTCGGCATCGGCACGGTGGCGGGGCTGGGCGTGGGCCTGTGGCTGGCGCTGAGCCCGATGACCTCGGCCATCCTCGACCCCTACGTCAAGGCCATGAACTCGATGCCGCGCGTGATCCTGGCACCGATCTTCGCGGTCTGGTTCGGCCTGGGCATCTGGTCGAAGGTGGCGCTGGCGGTGACGCTGGTGTTCTTCATCGTCTTCTTCAACGTCTACCAGGGCGTCAAGGAAGTGAGCCCGGTGGTGCTGGCCAACGCGCGCATGCTGGGCGCCAACCAGAAGCAGCTGCTGCGCCATGTCTACCTGCCCAGCGCCACCAGCTGGGTGTTCTCGTCGCTGCATACCTCGGTGGGCCTGGCCTTCGTGGGCGCGGTGGTGGGCGAATACCTGGGCTCGGCGCGCGGCGTGGGCTACCTGATCCTGCAGGCCGAAGGCACCTTCGACATCAATACCGTGTTTGCCGGCATCGTGGTGCTGACGGCGTTTGCGCTGGTGCTGGACTGGATGGTCGGCATGGGTGAGAAGCGGCTGATGAAGTGGCAGCCGAAGAGCGGGGAGACGGAGAAGCTTTGATGCAGGACTTGCCGGTAAGCGTTGCTGGCCGGCGGTTTGCCCCCTCTCCCGCTTGCGGGAGAGGGGGCGCCCAAGCGGTCAAGAGCAAGTCTCGGGTTTGTGGCCGGCAGCGCTGAAGTTTACAGACACCGTTAGCCCGCCTCCGGGCGTATCCGCAAGCTCCACCGCTGCACCATGCAGCCGCGCGATCTCGCGCACGATCGACAGCCCCAGCCCGGTCCCTTCCACGGACTGTCCGCTCTCGCCGCGATAGAAGCGCCGGAACACCGCATCGCGCTCTGCCGGAGCAATGCCGGGGCCGTTGTCGATCACCTGCAGCCGCGGCACGCCGCCGTGCAGCGCCACGCGCACCGTGACCACCGCACCGCGCCCCGCATAGCGGATCGCGTTGTCGATCAGATTGCCCGTCAGCTCCTGCAGCAGCTCCGCCTGCCCGGCGACCTCCACCGACCCTTCCTGCTCGAAGCCCAGGTCGACCTCGCTGCCACGCGCCACCGGCGCCCAGTCCAGTGCCACGCCTTGCGCCAGCGCATCGAGCCGCAGCGGCCCGAGCGTGGGCATATAGCCCGCATCAGGCTCCAGCCGCGACAGCGACAGCAGCTGCTGTACCCCCTTGGAGGCATGGCGCACGGTGCCGTGCAGCAGCCGCATATGCTCGCGCACGCGTTCAGCGTCGCGCTCGCGCAGCGCCAGCTCGGACTGCGCCTGGATGATCGCCAGCGGCGTCTTGAGCTGGTGCGCAGCATCGGCAAAGAAGCGCTTGCGCGCCTGCACCATGCCGTGGAGCCGGTCCATGTACTGGTTCAGCGCCTGCACCAGCGGCTTCATCTCGGCGGGCAGGTCCTTCTGCTCGATCGGGTCGAGCTGCGTGCCGCGTCGCGCCACCGTGTCGGAGAGCCGGTTCAGCGGCCGCAGCCCGCGCCGCACGCCGAGCCAGACGATGCCCAGCGCCAGCGTCACCAGCATCAGCTCCTGCAGCAGCGAGCCGATCAGGATGTCGCGCGCCAGCAGCTGGCGCGGCTCGATGGTTTCGCCCACCAGCACCCACACCAGGCGCGTGCGTGCCGAGCCCACGTCGTGCACCGGCAGCGCCTGGGCCGCCATGCGCAGCGGGTGCTCGCGGAAGACAGTGTCGTAGAACTCGGTGCGGTACAGCCGCAGCGGCGCCTCGGCCGGCATCGGCAGGTCGTCGTAGCCGGTCACGGTTGCGCCGTCCTCGTCGCGGATGCGGTAGAAGATGCGCGGGCCGGCTTGGTCGTCGAAGAGTTCCAGCGCGAGGTTTGGCACGTCGACCTGGAGCCGCCCCTCGCGCAGGCGGATGCCTTCGCGCATTGCGCGCAGCGACGCCTCCAGCGTGCGGTCGAAGGCGATATGCGCGGCAGACATGGCGCGCTCATAGGTCAGCCACGCATCGAAGGCGAGCAGGGCCATCAGCGGCAGCAGCAGCCATAGCGACAGCTGCAGGCGCAGGCTGGGCGCCTGTCGTGGAAGCCTCATGCCGCCGGCCGCGCTTCGAGCAGATAGCCCAGCCCGCGCAGCGTGACGATGGCCACGCCGCTGCCGTCGAGCTTCTTGCGCAGCCGGTGCACGTAGATCTCGATTGCATCCGGGTTGACCGATTCGTCGATGCCGAAGATCTTCTCCGACAGCGCCGCCTTGTTCACCGCGCGCCCATCGCGCAGCAGCAGCACCTCGAGCACGGCGCGTTCGCGCCCGGTCAGCGGCAGCAGCTCGCCGTGCAGCAGGACGGCACGGCTGACGCTGTCGTAGTGCAGCGGGCCGCAGGCGATCTGCGTGCTCTCATGCCCGTGGGCACGGCGGATCAGCGCGCGGGCGCGCGCTTCCAGTTCGGACAGGTCGAAGGGCTTGGCCAGGTAGTCGTCGGCGCCCAGGTCCAGGCCGCGCACGCGGTCTTCGACCGAGCCGTGCGCGGTCAGGATCAGCACCGGCAGCGGGTTGCGGCGCTGGCGCAGGCGGCGCAGCACTTCCAGGCCGTCCAGTCCGGGCAGGCCCAGGTCCAGGATCAGCAGCGCGTAGTCCTGCGTGCTGAGCAGGTTGTCGGCGCTGCGGCCGTCGTGCATGCAGTCGACCGTGAAGCCGGCCTGGCCCAGGGCCTGGCTCAGGGAATTGGCCAGCATCACGTTGTCTTCGGCAAGCAGGATACGCATGGGGCAGGGCAGTCAGGCGGCAATACGGAAATCCGGCCGGAACGGCCGAGGCCAGACAGATACAGGGAAGTGCGCCGGCTTAGAAGCTAGGGAAACCCCCAATCCCGCAGCGGCGCCGTGCCCGCGAAAAGCCTGCATTCCGAAAGCGAACTGAAAGTGCGCGTCCCCTACCATCCGGCCGGCTAATGATTCACACAACAAGCACAAGCAAGGAGATAGCATGAAGCGTAGGGCAATGGCATTCGCAGCGATGGGTCTGGCTGCGGCCGGATCGGCATCCGCCCAATCGAGCGTGACCATGTATGGCCTGGTGGACGCCGGCATCGAATATGTCAGCCACGCGGGTCCGGACGGCTCGGCGGTCAAGCTGACCTCGGGCGGCAAGAACACCTCGCGCTGGGGCATCCGCGGCAGCGAAGACCTGGGCGGCGGCCTGAAGGCGATCTTCGCCCTGGAAAGCGGCATCGCCATCGACACCGGCAGGCTGGACACCGACAACACGCTGTTCGATCGCCGTGCCACGGTGGGCCTGGCAAGCCGCTACGGCCAGGTGGTGCTGGGCCGCACCTTTACCACGACCTACGACTTCATGCTGCCGTTCGACCCGATGGGCTACGCGCCGGCCTATTCGTGGGCTACTTCGTCGACCGCCACCGGCGGCCGCAAGGACGGCCTGTTCTCGCGCGCCTCGAACGCGGTCCGCTATGACGGCAGCTTCGGCGGCCTGAAGCTGGGCGCCACCGTGGCCATGGGCGAGGTGGCGGGGGACTTCAAGAGCTCGTCCAAGTACGCGCTGGGGGTGGGCTACAGCGCCGGCAAGTTTGCCGCGGCCGCCACCTGGGACCGCCAGAACGGCGCCGGCAGCAGCACCACGCCGGCCGACAGCACCGACTACATCCAGGGCATCCATGCCGGCGCCAGCTATGACTTCGGCGACCTGAAGCTGTTTGCCGGCTACCGCAACTACAAGCGCACCTTCACCACCGGCGCGGCGACGGACCGCAGCGACATGTACTGGGGCGGCGCCAGCTATGACTTCACGCCGGCCTTCACGCTGTACGGCGCGGTCTACAAGCAGAACATCAAGGGCGGCAACAACGCCGACCCGATCCTGTTCTCGCTGCGCGGCCAGTACGCGCTGTCCAAGCGCACGCTGGCCTACCTGTCGGTGGGCTATGCCGATGCGCGCAACGGGCAGAACGTCAGCGTCTCGCGCGACCTGGTCGGCTTCGCCAACAACCAGACCGGCGTCATGGCCGGCCTGCAGCACCGCTTCTGAGGAAGGGGCGGCCTGAATGGCCGGAATGGCCTCATCGGCCTGTTGGGAACTGCCGGCCGCCTGGCGCATGGGTGTGCGCCATCGAGGGCGGCTGGCAGCTTGAGGCGCGTTGCCTCAGCCGGGCGCAGGGCGTAGCCGCACGCCTTGCGCCCTTCTTTTACCGGCGGGCAGGGCGCGCCGCCGGCCTGCGTGCCGCTCAGGGCACGATCACGATCTTGCCGGTGACCTTGCGCGCTTCCATGTCCTTGAGCGCCTGCGGAGCCTGCTCCAGCGGATAGCGCGCCGAGATATGCGGGCGGATCTTGCCTTCCTTCATCCAGCCCAGCATCTGCGCCATATTGGCCTGGTTGGCCTTGGGCTCGCGCCGCACGAAGTCGCCCCAGAACACGCCCACCAGCGAGGCGCCCTTGAGCAGCGCCAGGTTCAGCGGCAGCTTGGGGATCTCGCCGTTGGCAAAACCCACTACCAGGTAGCGGCCGCGCCAGCCGATCGAACGGAAGGCCGGTTCGGCATAGATGCCGCCCACCGGGTCATAGATCACGTCCGGACCCTTGCCGTCGGTCAGCGCCTTGATGCGTTCGCGCAGGTCCTCGGTGCTGTAGTTGATCAGCGCGTCGGCGCCGTGCTCCTTGCACACCGCCAGCTTCTCGTCGGTCGAGGCGGCGGCGATCACGCGCGCGCCGATGGCCTTGCCGATCTCGATCGCCGCCAGGCCCACGCCGCCGGCCGCGCCCAGCACCAGCATGGTCTGGCCGGCCTTCAGCTCGCCCCGGTCGATGACCGCGTGGTGTGAGGTGCCGTAGGTCAGCGTGAACGCCGCCGCGGTCTCGAAGTCGATGCCGGGCGGCATCGGCACCACCGACGCCGCAGGCGCCTTGGCCTGGCTGGCGAACGCGCCGTTGCCCAGGTAGGCGATCACCTTGTCGCCGGGCTTGACGTGGGTGACGCCTTCGCCGACCGCATTGACCACGCCGGCCAGCTCCGAGCCCGGGCTGAACGGCAGGGCAGGCTTGGCCTGGTATTTGTTCTGGATGATGAGCACATCCGGGAAGTTGACGGCGGCCGCCTTGACGTCGATGACCACTTCGCCCTTGGCCGGCACCAGGTCAGGCAGGGTTTCGATGGTCAGCGAATCGGGCGGGCCCCAGGCTTTGCACAGTACGGCTTTCATCTTGTCTCCGGTGATGTTGGTGGCATTTCACGCCAGTCAAGCTTATGCGGGCGGGCAGGGCAAGTGTAGCGTAGAAATAGCACGGTCGTTCTGTTCCATGTCCAAGCTATGGAGGTGGTTATTTGCGGCCTGCATACAGCGCCAGAAACGTGCTTTCAGGGCGGCGCACGGGCCGCTTGCGCGCGCGCGCTCAGGTACAATCGCGCCATGCATATCCTTCTCGCCAACGACGACGGTTATCTCGCGCCGGGACTGGCCGTTTTGCATGCCGCGCTCGCGCCGCTGGGCCGGATCACGGTCATCGCGCCGGAGCAGAACCATAGCGGTGCCTCCAACTCCCTGACCCTGCAGCGGCCGCTGTCGATCTACGAAGCGCGCGAAGGCGTGCAAAAAGGTTTTCGCTTCGTCAACGGAACACCGACCGACTGCGTGCATATCGCGCTGACGGGCCTGCTGGAAGAGAAACCCGACCTGGTGGTGTCCGGCATCAACCAGGGCCAGAACATGGGCGAAGACGTGCTGTACTCCGGCACCGTCGCCGCCGCCATCGAGGGCTACCTGCTGGGCATTCCGTCGGTCGCCTTCTCGCAGGTGGACAAGGGCTGGGAGCACCTGGACGCCGCGGCACGCGTGGCGCGCACCGTGGTGGAGCGCATCATCGGCACGCCGCCGGCCGAGCCGTTCCTGCTCAACGTCAATATCCCGAACCTGCCGTTCGAACATATCAAGGGCTACCGTGCCACGCGCCTGGGCAAGCGCCATCCGTCGCAGCCGGTGATCACGCAGGTCAATCCGCGCGGCGACACCAACTACTGGATCGGTCCGGCGGGCGATGCGCGCGATGCCAGCGAGGGTACCGATTTCCATGCAGCTGCGGCGGGCTATGTCTCGCTCACGCCGTTGCAGCTCGACCTGACGCACCGCGGGCAGCTCGACGCGCTCGACCAGTGGTTGAAGTAGGCCACCGATCCGCAGTGTCGCGCCCCCGATGAGCACCACGCCCCCTCGCAACAAGTTTCCGCTGCCGCTCGATGCGGTAGTCGAGCGCAAGCCCGCACCGGCCCGCACCGCCGGCTTGCCTGCCGTGGGCACGCCGCGGCCGGCCGCGCCCACGCCGGCGCCAGCCA
>NZ_KB944486.1:0-79211 GCF_000389805.1 Cupriavidus sp. GA3-3 | reverse complement strand
CGGCCGAGCCGCTGACGCTGGCCGACGCCCGCGTGCTGTGCGCGGCGGCACCGGCGCGGCTGGCCGAATGGCAGGCCGCCGGCTGGGTCGAGGCCAGTCGCACCGCGCGCCCCCTGCTGCCGACCGACCCCGCACAGCCGCCATCGGCCGCGCCGCCGCTGCACGACGAGCAGCGCGCCGCGGTGCAGGCAATTGCCGAGGCCGAGGGCTTCGCGCCGTTCCTGCTGCACGGGGTGACCGGCAGCGGCAAGACCGAGGTCTACCTGCATGCGATGCAGGCGCTGCTCGAACGCGACCCCCAGGCCCAGGTGCTGATGCTGGTGCCTGAAATCAACCTGACCCCGCAACTGCAGGCCCGCATCGCTGCACGCTTCCCGCACCTGCCGCTGGCGGTGCTGCACAGCGGCCTGGCCGACCAGGAGCGCAGCCTGCAGTGGCTGGCCGCGCACCGCGGCGAGGCCCGCATCGTGCTGGGCACGCGCATGGCGGTGATGGCCTCGCTGCCGGCGCTGGCGCTGATCGTGGTCGACGAGGAACACGACACTTCCTACAAGCAGCAGGAAGGGCTGCGCTACTCGGCGCGCGACCTGGCGGTGTGGCGCGCCAAGCAGCGCGGCATTGCCGTGGTGCTTGGTTCGGCCACGCCGTCGATGGAGACCTGGTGGCGGGCCGGGCAGGGCACTTACCGCAAGCTGGTGCTGCGCGAGCGCGCCCAGGCCGAAGCGACCCTGCCGACAGTGCGCCTGGTCGACCTGAACCACGAGCGCCAGCGCCAGCGCCCGCTGTTCGAAGGCTTGTCGGTGCCGCTGCTGGAAGCCATCGACGCGCGCCTGGCGCGCGGCGAGCAGAGCCTGCTGTTCCTGAACCGCCGCGGCTACGCGCCGGTGATTGCCTGCGACAGCTGCGGCTGGCTGTCGGGCTGCCCGCGCTGCTCGGCCTACCTGGTGCTGCACCGCCCCGAACGGCGCCTGCGCTGCCACCACTGCGGCCTGGAGGCGCCGGTGCCGCACCACTGCCCGGACTGCGGCAACGTCGACATCGCGCCGCTGGGGCGTGGCACGCAGCGCATCGAAGAGGCATTGGCGACGCGCTTCCCGCAGGCGCGCATCGCCCGCATCGACGCAGATTCCACGCGCCGCAAGGGCAGCGCGCAAGCCATGTTCGACGAAGTCCATGCCGGCGAAGTCGACATCCTGGTGGGCACGCAGATGGTGGCCAAGGGGCATGACTTCCAGCGCGTGACCCTGGTCGGCATCGTCCATCCGGACGCGGCCATGTTCAGCCATGACTTCCGCGCCGCCGAGCATCTGTTCGCCTCGCTGATGCAGGTGGCCGGGCGGGCAGGGCGGGCCGGCTTGCCGGGCGAGGTGCTGATCCAGACGCGCTACCCGGACACCCCGGCATTGCAGGCGCTGACGCGCCACGACTATGATGGATTCGCGGCCACCCAGTTGCGCGAGCGGCGCCAGGCCGGGTTGCCCCCGTTCTGCTACCAGGTGCTGGTAACCGCCGACCACGGCCAGCTGGAGCGGGCGCTGCAGTTCCTGGAAGTGGCGCGCCGGCATGCCGAAACCTGCGAGCTGGCGGCCGAGGTGCAACTGCACGATCCGGTGCCGATGTCGATGGTGCGCATCTTCAACCGGGAGCGTGCGCAGATGCTGGTTGAGGCCACCTCGCGGCCGGTGCTGCAACGCTTCGTGGCTGAGTGGGTGCAGACTTTCGCAGATGTGGGGACGGAGGCAAAAGGGGTGCGCTGGCAGCTTGAGATCGACCCGTTGCGGATCTGAGTCAGCTGGCGTGGCAGTGAAAGGTGCAACCCTGGCATTAGGGTTTCCGATAGGGTTGCACTAGGTTGCACCTTGGTGATTTTCGGGAGTAAGATCGCGCCAGCTCACAGGCTGCGGCCGGTCGCGCGCCCGTGCCTGCCGGCATGGACGAGGTAGCACCGGCGGCGGCTCCAGTCTTTCGGAGAAATGCCCGCATGGCCACCACCACTCTCGGCGTCAAGCTCGACGACGCCTCGCGCGACCGCCTCAAGCGCGTTGCCCAATCCATCGACCGCACGCCGCACTGGCTGATCAAGCAGGCTATCTTCACCTACCTCGAGCAGATCGAGCGCGGCCACCTGCCGCACGAGACCGGCGCCGCCGGTAGCGCCGACGCGGATGGCGCCGACGGAGCCGAGCTGGTCCATGGCGATGCGCCGCAGCCGTTCCTGGAGTTCGCCCAAAGCATCCAGCCGCAATCGGTGCTGCGTGCTGCCATTACCTCTGCCTATCGCCGCCCGGAAGCCGATTGCGTACCGGTGCTGCTGGAGCAGGCGCGCCTGCCGCAGCAGCAAGGCGAGGCCGCCATCAAGATGGCCAAGACCCTGGCCACGCGGCTGCGCGAGCAGAAGGTCGGCAGCGGCCGCGAGGGCCTGGTGCAGGGCCTGATCCAGGAATTCTCGCTGTCGTCGCAGGAAGGCGTGGCGCTGATGTGCCTGGCCGAGGCCCTGCTGCGCATCCCCGACAAGGCCACCCGCGACGCGCTGATCCGCGACAAGATCAGCGGCGCCAACTGGCAGTCGCACCTGGGCCAGAGCCCGTCGCTGTTCGTTAACGCCGCCACCTGGGGCCTGCTGCTGACCGGCAAGCTGGTCGCCACCCATACCGAATCGGGCCTGACCAAGGCGCTCACGCGCATCATCGGCAAGGGCGGCGAGCCGCTGATCCGCAAGGGCGTGGACATGGCGATGCGCCTGATGGGCGAGCAGTTCGTCACCGGCGAGACCATTTCCGAGGCGCTGGCCAACGCGCGCAAGTACGAGGCCGAAGGCTTCCGCTACTCCTACGACATGCTGGGCGAGGCCGCCATGACCGAGGCCGACGCGCAGCGCTACCTGGCCTCGTACGAGCAGGCCATCCACGCCATCGGCCAGGCCTCGCGCGGGCGCGGCATCTATGAGGGCCCGGGCATCTCGATCAAGCTGTCGGCGCTGCACCCGCGCTACAGCCGCGCGCAGCATGAGCGCGTGGTGGGCGAGCTGTACGAGCGCCTGAAGTCGCTGACGCTGCTGGCACGCCAGTACGACATCGGCATCAATATCGACGCCGAGGAAGCCGACCGCCTGGAGATCTCGCTGGACCTGCTCGAGCGCCTGTGCTTCGAGCCCGAGCTGGCGGGCTGGAACGGCATCGGCTTCGTGGTGCAGGGCTACCAGAAGCGCTGCCCGTTCGTGATCGACTACCTGATCGACCTGGCCCGCCGCAGCCGCCACCGCCTGATGATCCGCCTGGTCAAGGGCGCCTACTGGGACAGCGAGATCAAGCGCGCCCAGCTCGACGGGCTGGAGGGCTACCCGGTCTACACGCGCAAGGTCTACACCGACGTGTCGTACATCGCCTGCGCGCGCAAGCTGCTGTCGGTGCCGGACGCGATCTACCCGCAGTTCGCCACGCACAATGCGCATACGCTGTCGGCCATCTACCAGATCGCCGGCCACAGCTACTATCCCGGCCAGTATGAGTTCCAGTGCCTGCACGGCATGGGCGAGCCGCTGTACGACCAGGTGGTTGGCGCCACCGCGGACGGCAAGTTCAACCGCCCGTGCCGCATCTACGCGCCGGTCGGCACGCATGAAACGCTGCTGGCCTACCTGGTGCGCCGCCTGCTGGAGAACGGTGCCAATACCTCGTTCGTGAACCGCATCGCCGATGACACCATCTCGCTGGACGAGCTGGTGGCCGACCCGGTCGCCGTGGTCGAAGCCATGCACCGCGAAGAAGGCGTGCTGGGCCTGCCGCACCCGCGCATCCCGTCGCCGCGCACGCTGTACGGCAAGAGCCGCCCCAATTCGGCCGGCATCGATCTCGCGAACGAGCATCGCCTGGCGTCGCTGTCGTCGGCGCTGCTGGCAGGCACCAGCGAGCGCTTCGTGGCCGAGCCGCTGCTCGGCGCCGAGGTACCGCGCGCAGCCGACGCCATCACCACGCCGGTGCTGAACCCGGCCGACCACCGCGATGTGGTGGGCCATGTCACCGAGGCCGGCCAGGCCGAGGTCGACGCCGCGCTGCAGGCCGCCATCAACGCCGCGCCGATCTGGCAGGCGACGCCGCCGGACGTGCGCGCGGCCGCGCTGGAGCGCGCCGCCGACCTGATGGAAGCCCAGATGCAGTCGCTGATGGGCATCATCATGCGCGAGGCCGGCAAGACCTTCTCCAACGCCATCGCCGAAGTGCGCGAAGCCGTGGACTTCCTGCGCTACTACGCCGCCGAGGTGCGCCGCAGCTTCGACAACGAGACCCACCGTCCGCTGGGCCCGGTGGTCTGCATCAGCCCGTGGAACTTCCCGCTGGCGATCTTCACCGGCCAGGTGGCCGCGGCGCTGGCCGCCGGCAACCCGGTGCTGGCCAAGCCCGCCGAGCAGACCCCGCTGATCGCCGCCGCCGCCGTGCGCCTGCTGCGCGAAGCCGGCGTTCCGGCCGGCGCGGTGCAGCTGCTGCCGGGCCGCGGCGAGACCGTGGGCGCCGCGCTGGTCGGCGACGCCCGCGTCAAGGGTGTGATGTTCACCGGCTCGACCGAAGTCGCGCGCATCCTGCAGCGCAACGTCGCCGGCCGCCTCGACGCCGCCGGCCGCCCGATCCCGCTGATCGCGGAGACCGGCGGACAGAACGCGATGATCGTCGACTCGTCGGCGCTGGCTGAACAGGTGGTGGGCGATGTCCTCAGCTCCGCTTTCGATTCGGCCGGCCAGCGCTGCTCGGCGCTGCGCGTGCTGTGCCTGCAGGAAGACGTGGCCGACCGCGTGCTGGAAATGCTCAAGGGCGCCATGCAGGAACTGAACATGGCCAATCCGGACCGGCTCTCGACCGACGTCGGCCCGGTGATCGACGACGAAGCGCGCGGCAATATCGTGCGCCATGTCGATGCCATGCGCGCCAAGGGCCGCCGTGTCCATCAGGCCGACCCCAACGCCGCGCAGGGCGCCAGCTGCCGCAACGGCACCTTCGTGCCGCCGACGCTGATCGAACTGGATAGCATCGAGGAACTCAAGCGCGAGGTGTTCGGCCCGGTGCTGCACGTGGTGCGCTTTCCGCGCGCGGCGCTGGACACCATGGTCAGCCAGATCAACGCCACCGGCTACGGCCTGACGCTGGGCATCCATACCCGCATCGACGAGACCATCTCGCACATCGTCAGCCGTGCCCATGTGGGCAACCTGTATGTCAACCGCAATATCGTCGGCGCCGTGGTGGGCGTGCAGCCCTTTGGCGGCGAAGGCCTGTCGGGCACCGGCCCGAAGGCGGGCGGCCCGCTGTACCTGCACCGCCTGCTGTCGGTCTGCCCGCAGGACGCGGTGGTACGCAGCGTGCGCGCGTCGGAAGCAGGCGGCGGCGCCGAGGCGGCCACGCTGCGCGACGAGGCCGCAGCGGCCTTCCAGGCCTGGGCCAGGGCCGAGCTGCCGGCGGTGGCCGCCGCCTGCGAGCGCCTGGCCGAGGCCTCGCCCTCGGGCCTGACCGTGACGCTGCCCGGCCCCACCGGCGAGCGCAACACCTACACCCTGCTGCCGCGCGAGCACGTGCTGTGCCTGGCCACGCAGGAGGCCGACCTGGCGCTGCAGCTGGGCGCCGTGCTGACCGTCGGCGCAGACGCCGTATGGCCGGAAAACCCTGTCAGCCGGGGGCTGTTTGCGCGCCTGCCTAAGGGCGTACAATCGCGCGTCCGCATGGTGGCCGACTGGACCGCGGCGGACATCGCTATCGATGCGGTGCTGCACCACGGAGATTCCGACCAGCTGCGCACGGTGTGCGAGCAGGTGGCGGTGCGCCCCGGTCCGATCATCGGCGTGCAGGGCCTGGCGCAAGGTGAACCGAATATCGCGCTCGACCGTTTGCTGATCGAGCGCTCGCTTTCGGTCAACACCGCAGCCGCGGGCGGCAATGCCAGTTTGATGACGATCGGCTGAGGCAACCCTCGGACCTCGTCATGTCGAAGCACGCAGCGGTGGCGGCGATCCCGCCCCGTTGCGTATTGAAGCAAGGTGCGGCACTGCCAGGCTGCACCGCTATAACTGCCGGCAACGGCACCACATCGGCACCATTTGGGACCCAAGGAGATCTGATGAGCTCGACATTCCACAAGACGGCAATGACCGTTGCCCTGACCCTGGCTGGCCTGACCGCCGCCTCCGCCGCGTTCGCGCAGGCCCAGGAAATCAAGCTGGGCTTTGCCGGCCCGATGACCGGCGGCCAGGCGCAGTACGGCAAGGACATGCAGAACGGCATCGTCCTCGCGATCGAGGACATGAACGCCACCAAGCCCAAGATCGGCGGCAAGGAAGTCAAGTTCGTGCTGGTCTCAGAAGACGACCAGGCCGACCCGAAGACCGGCTCGGTGGTGGCGCAGAAGCTGGTGGATAACGGCATCCAGGGCATGCTCGGCCACTTCAACTCGGGCACCACCATCCCGGCGTCGATGGTCTACAACCGCGCCGGCATTCCGCAGATCGCCATGGCGACCGCGCCGGAATACACCAAGCAAGGCTTCAAGACCACCTTCCGCATGATGACCTCCGACACCCAGCAGGGCTCGGTGATCGGCGCCTTCGTGGTGAAGAAGCTGGGCGCGAAGAACATCGCCATCGTCGATGACCGCACCGCGTACGGCCAGGGCCTGGCCGACGAGTTCGAGAAGGCCGCCAAGGCCGCCGGCGGCAAGATCGTGCGCCGCGAGTTCACCAACGACAAGGCGGTGGACTTCAAGGCCGTGCTGACCAACATCAAGCGCAGCAACCCGGACATCATCTTCTACGGCGGCGCCGAGACCCAGTCCGCGCCGATGGCCAAGCAGGTCAAGGAACTGGGCATGAAGGCCCCGCTGGTGTCGGGCGAAATGTCCAAGACCGACAACTTCCTGAAGCTCGCCGGCCCGGCCGCCGAAGGCACCGTGGTGTCGCTGGCCGGCCTGCCGCTGGACCAGATGCCTGGCGGCTCCACGTACGAGAAGAAGTACGAGAAGCGCTTTGGCTCGAAGGTGCAGACCTACTCGCCGTACGCCTACGACGGCGCCACCGCGATGATGTCGGCCATGGTCAAGGCCGGCTCGACCGACCCGGCGCGCTACCTGCCGGTGCTGGCTGCTACCAATATGCAGGGCGTGACCACCAAGACGCTGGCGTATGACGCGCGCGGCGACCTGAAGGATGGTGGTATCACTGTCTATAAGGTGGTTGGCGGCAAGTGGACGGTGCTGGAGACGGTTGGCGGGAAGTAAGCTGCTGGCTGGTTTTGGTTATGGGAGAACGCTGCCTTTGGGTGGCGTTTTTTCTTTTGGGGGCTTGGCGGCAAGCCTCCCAAACAATTCCGTATCTCCCCCATTGGCGCATAATCCCGCACTCGCACATTTTTTCAATCCATAGGAGCAGTACGTGTCCGAGCAGGAAGCCAGCTACGACCACGCCATCGGGCTAGCCAACCAGGGGCGCTTCACCGAAGCCCTGCAGATTGCCGACCAGCTGTCGCAGGCCCGCCCCGAGGTGGTTGATTTCGTCACGCTGCGGGCGCGGCTGCACTTTGACAACGGTGACGCCAACGCCGCACTGGCGGTGCTGGACGAGGCGCTGGCGCGGCTTGACACGCTGCCGCTGCAGCCGCCGCACCGCTGGGCCTCGCGCGGGGTGATCGCGCACCGCTACGGCGCCATGCTGATGAGCCTGGGCCGCGATGCCGAGGCGCGCCCGTGGCTGCATGAGGCCGCGCAACGCAGCGGCCTGCTGACGGGCGAATGGGCCGCGCATTTCCACGCCGGCCTGGCCGCGCTGCGCATGGGCGACATGGCCGCCGCGGCACGCTACTGGCATGATCTGATGGTCCGCAATCCCGACCTGGGCGCAGATGACATCGCACCGCTGGTGACGGACTACATCGCCCGGGCCGAGGCCGCCGGCGTTCCGGTGGAGCCCCTGATGCGCGTCTGCCTGGGCCGCGTGGCCCTGGACAACCCGCATCTGCTGGAGCTCGATCCCGCAGCCGGTGACGCCGTGGCCGCCGACCAGGCCGCCCGTGTGCTGGCCGAGCACCCTGACCACCCCGAGGCGCGCCGCCTGCGTGCACCGCTGCGCCACGGCGTGGGCGACGTCCAGGGGGCGCTGGACGACCTGGCGGTCTACCTGCGCCAGGTGCCCGACCCGCAGAGCCAGGTACGCGAACTGGCCTGGCGCCACCAGCTGGCGCAGCGCGCCGACAGCACCCAGCCGGCCGATCGCGAGCCGTGGCTGCGCTTCACGCTGACCGACCAGTCCGACGACGGTGCCGGCTACTACCGCGCCGCCATGGCGCTGGGCGAGTTCATCGACGAGGTGCCGGCCGCCGAGGCCGCGCTGCGGCCGGTGCTTGTGCAGGCCGGCCGTGCCGGCGTGGCGCGCTTCGACCAGTATTTCGCCACCGGCCAGGGCGATGCCGCGGGGCACGGCGGCAATGCCGACCCGCATGTCTATTCGCTGCTTTGCCGGCTGCTGTCGCGCAGCCTGCCGGCCGACGCCGCGCACGTGGACGAGCGCATCGCGCTGCACCAGCAGGGCATGGCCGCCAGCGAGTTCATCGATCACTGGATCGACCTGCTCGACTGCCACGCCGACGCCGGCCAGCACCAGAAAGTGGCCGAGCTGGCCGGCGAGGTGCTCAACCGCTACCCGCTGGAGCGTAACCCGGCCGACGTGACCTGGGCCTTCAGCCGCATGATCGCGGCCTGGAAGGCCATGAGCGGCGCCGAGCCGACCGAGGCCGCCCGTGCCGCGATGATGCATATGGATGCCCGGCTGGACGCGCTGCCGGTGGAAGCCCGCAGCGAGGCCGCGCACCCGATGGCGCATGCGCGCGCGCACTTTGCCGCGCTGCTGCAGGCGCAGGTGGCCGGCATGGACGAGCACGACCGCACTGATGCCCTGGCCGAGATCGAGGCCCAGCAGCGCCGCGCGCTGCTGGTCGAGGACGCCTGGCTGTACAACCGCTTCGGCCAGGTCTGGCGCGACGCGGGCGAGCCCGAGCGCGCGCTGCCGCTGTTCGAACAGGCCGTGGCGCTGACCGAGGGCGATCCGCTGGACCAGGCCGGCCCGCGCGTGCAGCGCGGGCTGGTCCACCATGCAGCGCGGCGCCACGATGCCGCGCTGGCCGACTTTATCGCAGCCTTCGCCGTGCGTGACGACTGGGATGCCGAGGTGTACCTGCGCGCGGTGCAGTCGGCGCTTGGCCTGGACCAGCGTGAAACCGCGCTGGGGTATTTCGAAAAGGCCCGTGCCCGCGGGGCCGCGCAGGGCTCGACGCGCACTTTGTACGCACAGGTGGAGGCCGCGCTCAAGGCAACCCGCCCGATGTGGAAAGTCTGGGGCGTCTGAAACGTCGCTCCGGGCCGCCGAACGGTCTGAACATGTAAGGGATGTAAAAAACGCCATCCGGAGATGGCGTTTTTTACGTGCAGATGACAGAAGTTGTGCGCGTGTTTTGTGCGGTGTCGGACAATCACTGACATGGATTGTGAAGTGCTTACATTACCATGTCGCCATGAACGGACTGAGCCAACTTTTTCCAAGCCTCCCGCTCGCGCCCGGCGGCCTGTTCTGGGTCGGGCTGGCGCTGGTCGGCGCCGGCCTGGCCGGTGAGCTGAGCCGGCGCTGGCTGCGCTGCCCGCGCATCGTCGGGTATGCCGCGGCGGGGCTTTGCGCCGGCATGCTGGGGCGCGGCATCGTCGACGAGAACATGATCAACCAGACCCGTATCCTGATCGATATGGCGCTGGCGCTGGCCTTGTTCGAACTCGGGCATCGCCTCTCGCTGACCTGGCTGCGCGCCAACCGCTGGCTGCTGCTGACCAGTGCCTTTGAAAGCCTGCTGACCTGGGGCCTGGTGGCGGCGGTGCTGCAATGGATCGGCGCCTCGCCCGGCGTGGCGATCCTGGCCGGCGGCATCGCGGTCAGCACCTCGCCCACCATCGTGCTGCAGCTCAAGAATGAGTTGCGCGCCGACGGCCAGGTCACCGAGCGCCTGATGGCGATGGCCGCACTCAACAGCATCTACGCCGCCGCCATCGTGCAGGTCGCCACCGGCTGGCTGCATTCGGAATACGGCAACCTGGGCGCGGCGCTGCTGCATCCGCTGTACCTGCTGGTGGGCTCGTGCCTGCTGGCGTGGGTGGTGGGCAAGCTCGGCCATGCCATCTATGACCGCATGTCGGCCGACGACCACTACAGCTTCCTGGTGCTGGTGGGCCTGGTGCTGTTCACGCTGGCGCTGACCCGGGTACTAAAATTGTCGATGCCGCTGACGCTGATGCTGGCCGGTGTCGTGTTCAAGCACCAGGACAACCAGCCGCATGTGTGGCCGCCGCATTTCGGCAGCGCCGGCAGCCTGCTGATCATCGTGATGGTGGTGTCGCTGGGCCTGCCGCTGACGGCACAGGACTGGGCCGTGGGCGGCGTTTACGCCATCGCGCTGGTGGTGCTGCGCCATGTGGCCAAGCTGGCCGGCGTGGTCTCGCTGGGCTCGTTCTCGGGCCTGAGCCTGCGCCAGTGCATGGCGCTGGGGCTGGCGCTGGCGCCGATGTCGGGCCTCGCCTACCTGCTGATGCATGACGTGGCGCGGCTCTACCCCGGTACCGGCCAGCCGCTGGCGGCCATCATCCTGTGCGCGCTGGCAATCGAACAACTTTTCGGTCCGGTGATCGCGGCCTGGGCGCTGCGCTACGCAGGCGAAGTCCGCGTCGACATCCGGGCCAATGGAGGAGGGCGCTGATGTCGCTCGAAACGTTCAAGCACTCTGAGGCGCTGACCTTCGGCGTGGAGCTGGAGCTGCAGCTGGTCAACCGGCATGACTATGACCTGGCCCCGTTCGCGCCCGACCTGCTGCGCGCGCTCAAGGGCGCCGAGCATGCCGGCGACATCAAGCCGGAGATCAGCCCGTCGATGATCGAGATCAGCACCGGGATCTGCCACACCTACCAGCAGGCGCTGGAGGAGCTGACCGTGATGCGCGACCTGATGGTGGCGGCCTCGCGCTCGCTGAACCTGGGCATTGCCGGCGGCGGCACCCACCCGTTCCAGCAGTGGGCCGACCGCACCATCTCGGATTCGCCGCGCTACCAGTACATCTCAGAGCTGTACGGCTACCTCGCCAAGCAGTTCACGGTGTTCGGCCAGCACGTGCATATCGGCTGCCCCAGCGCCGACGAATCGCTGTTCCTGCTGCACGCCATCGGCCGCTATGTGCCGCACTTTGTGGCGCTGGCGGCATCCTCGCCCTATGTGCAGGGCGTGGATACCGGCTTTGCCTCGGCGCGGCTGAATTCGGTCGCGGCCTTCCCGATGAGCGGGCGGGCGCCGTTCCTGCTGACGTGGGACGCCTTCACCGCGTATTTCGAGAAGATGCGCAATACCGGCGTGATCGAGAGCATGAAGGACTTCTACTGGGATATCCGGCCCAAGCCCGAGTTC
Organism: Cupriavidus sp. GA3-3; assembly: GCF_000389805.1. Taxonomy (NCBI): domain Bacteria; kingdom Pseudomonadati; phylum Pseudomonadota; class Betaproteobacteria; order Burkholderiales; family Burkholderiaceae; genus Cupriavidus; species Cupriavidus sp. GA3-3. The sequence goes on along the minus strand of NZ_KB944486.1, from coordinate 67,747 downwards.
GGCACCATCGAGGTCCGCGTGATGGACACGCCGCTGACGGTGCAGCGCGCCTGTGATATCGCCGCCTATATCCAGATGCTGGCGCGCTACCTGCTGCTGTCGCGCCCCTTCATGCCGCAGGAAGACGATTACCTGGTGTACACCTTCAACCGCTTCCAGGCCTGCCGTTTCGGGCTGGAGGGGGAGTACGTGCATCCCAACGAACTGACGCGCATGCCGATCGCCGACCACATCCTGTCGATCTGCGACGCGCTGGTGCCGCACGCCGAGGCACTCGGCTCGCTGGAGGCGCTGGCCAATATCCGCGCGCTGGCCGAGCGCCGCGACGGCGACGCCGAGTGGCTGCGCCAGGTCGATGCCGATGCGCGCAGCCAGCGTGAAACGGTGCGCAAGGCGTGTGACCGGTGGGCTGCCTGAGGCTGCGCCAGGCTGCCCCTTGTCTTATTTGACGCTGTAGCCGCGCCCCTGCATGCAGGCGCCCCAGGCCTGGTAGTACGAGCCCATCGCCTGGCTGGTATTGGCCGCCGCCTGCTGGTTGGCCGCGTTCGCCTGGCGGCGCGACTGCCGGTGCGCCACGCCGCCCCCCACCGTACCCGCTGCAGCGCCGACCGCCGCACCCTTGCCGGCATCGCCTGCCATCGCGCCCACCACCGCGCCCGCCGCGGCGCCGCCCGCGGCACCCCGCACGCGCTGGCCGCTCTGCGCCTGGGCCGGCGGCGGGGCGTTGGCGGCCTGTGCCGGATCCACGCCGGTCTGCTGCTTGGCCCAGCTGTAGCAGGCGCCGTCGTCGCTGGCCTGCTGTTGCTGACTCTGGCCCTTGGCCGGATAGGCCATGGGCTTGTTCTGCGCCATGGCCTGAGCCGGGATCAGCGCCGGGGTCAGCGCGATCGCCGCGGCCAGTACGCCGAGGCCACGGTACAGCTTGCGATGCGGGCATTGCTTCATGATGATGTTCCCCCACGGGTGTCGGCTACGCGACGCTGGACGCACCGACCGGTGCGCAAGTGGCGAGCCGTTCTGTGAAGGCCAGTATTTGCGGCACGCAGGGGTAAGTCAAATCAGCGTTTTGACGGCCCGATGTTATTTGTTTGTAGTGGGTGGCGGGGACAGCAGGAACGCGACCGCTTCCTGCCACCAGGCCGTATCGACATGCCCGGCCCAGTCGTTATGCCCGGCGCCGCCGATCACCGCGAGCCGCCGCGGTTCGCCCAGCGACGCATAGAGCGCCTGGCCGAAGCGTGCCGGCACGATGGTGTCGCGTTCGGCGACCGCGACCATCACCGGGCGGCCGAAGCCTTCCAGGTTGGCCGCGCTGTCGTAGCGGTCGCGCAGCACCCAGCCGGCCGGCAGCCAGGGATAGTGATGCGAGGCAATATGCACAAGCTTGTCCCACGGCGTGATCAGCAGCACGCCGGCGACGCTCTCGCGCTGGCGCGCCGCGGCCGCTGCGGCCACGCCCGCGCCCAGCGACTCGCCGACCAGCAGCAGCGGGCCGCCGAACTGGCGCCGGGCCAGCGCAATCGATTGTTCCGCGTCTGCCACGAAGCTGCGCTCGCCGAGTGCGCCGGTGCGCGGGCCGTAGGCCGGGTACTCGGCCAGGATCACGCGAAGGCCCAGCTTCGTCAGCGCGCTGGCGTAGTAGCCGCGATGCCCGGCGTGCCCGGCATTGCCGTGAAAGACCATGGCGGTGGCGCGCGCCGGTCCGGCCGGTTCGGCGACAAGGCCGCGAAAGTCCTGCGGCCCCGGCCAGGCGCGCAGCCCGGGCGAGACCATGGCGTCGACCGAGGCTTTATCGGGAAAGTAGAGGAAGTGATCCTGCATCATGCTGATTCCGGCAAGCAGGACCAGTCCCGCACCGAGCCAGCGCAGCACCCTGCGGCGAACCGATTCAGTCCGCGGCGACACCAGCCGCGCTGGCGCCGGTGCCGGGGCGATGGCAGGCATGGCAACGCGCTCAGGCGCAGGCGAACACCGGTTCGCAGCGCACCTCGGTCCTGACCGAGTTGGCGATAAAGCAGGCGCCATGCGCGGCGTGGTGCAGGGCATCGAGTTCTTCGCGCGTGGGCTCGCGCTCGCCGCCAAACGTCACCTGAGGGCGCAGCGTCACCACGGTCATCGCCGTCTGCCCGTCCGCGTTCTTTTCCATCACACCGGTGGCCGCATCCAGGTAGCGGTCGACGACAAAGCGTTGCTTCGCCGCCAGCGACAGGAACCACAGCATGTGGCAGCTGGACAGCGAGGCGATGAACATCTCTTCGGGATCGACCGCGCTCGCATCCGACATCGGCAATGGCACCACATGGGGTGATGACGATCCCGGGACTTCCGCGCCACCGTCAAAGCGCAGCACATGCCTGCGGCTGTAGCGGTTGCCGGCGAAATCCTGCCCGTCGCGTTGCCACAGGACTTCAGCGGTGTATGTGGACATGCAAAGACTCCTAACGTTAGGAAAACCTCAGGCGCCGTGCGGCACGCTTTCGCCGTCGCGCAGGCCCAGGCGCTGGTTGGCCGCCACGGCGACATCGATCAGCTTCGGGCGCGGCAGGTTCAGGTTGCGCATCATCTCGATGAACTCTTCACGCGTGCGGCCGGCGACGCGGCTGTTGTGGGCGCGCTCCTGGCCGATGGTGGACGAGGTGCGGCCCTTGTAGTCGTGGGCCGGATAGACCTGCGTGTCGTCGGGCAGCGCAAACAGCTTCCTGGTCAGGCTGTCGTAGAGCGTGCCGGCGTCGCCCGACTGGAAGTCGGTGCGGCCGCAGCCGTCGATCAGCAGGGCATCGCCGGTGAAGACGCGGCGCACGATGCCGTCGGGCGTGGGCTCTTCCCACAGGTAGCTCATGCTGCCGGCGGTGTGCCCGGGCGTATGGATGGCGCGCAGCACCTGCTTGCCGAAGGCGACAGTGTCGCCGTCGATCAGTTGCTTCTGCGCGGGCTTGATATCGCAGCCGGACGGCGCCGCGGTGTGCGCGCCGGTCTGCAACGCAAGGTGGCCGGCCGAGGTGATGTGGTCGGCATGGGCATGGGTCTCGATGACCCACGCCAGCCGCGCGCCGGTTGACTTCAGCAGCGCCAGGTCGCGTTCCAGCTGGTGGTCGACCGGATCGATCAGCAGCGCGTCCCCGGTGGCGGCGTCGATCAGCAGGTAGGTGAAGGTGGACGAGGTGTCGTCGAACAGCTGGTGGAAGGTCTGCATGGCTGCCCTCTTGTTTTTCGTTCGGGGAACGCCGCCATGATACGCCGCGCTGCGCGCGCGGACATTAGCATTCCACGATATTCACCGCCAGCCCGCCGCGCGCCGTCTCCTTGTACTTGGTCTTCATGTCGGCACCGGTCTCGCGCATGGTCTTGATCACCGAATCGAGCGATACGTAGTGCGTGCCGTCGCCGCGCAAGGCCATGCGCGCCGCGTTGACCGCCTTGACCGAGGCCATTGCGTTGCGCTCGATACACGGGATCTGCACCAGTCCGCCAACCGGGTCGCAGGTCAGCCCGAGGTTGTGCTCCATGCCGATCTCGGCCGCGTTCTCGACCTGCGCCGGGCTGCCGCCCTGCACCGCCGCCAGCGCGCCGGCGGCCATCGAGCAGGCCACGCCGACTTCGCCCTGGCAGCCGACCTCGGCGCCGGAAATCGACGCATTGAGCTTGTACAGCAGCCCGATCGCGCCCGCGGTCAGCAGGAAGTCGACCACGCCTTGCTTGCTGGCGCCCGGCACGAAGCGGTCGTAGTAGTGCAGCACCGCGGGGATGATGCCGGCCGCGCCGTTGGTAGGTGCCGTGACCACGCGCCCGCCGGCGGCGTTCTCTTCATTGACTGCGATGGCGTACAGGTTGACCCAGTCCATCACCGAGAGCGGGTCGGACAGGGTGCGCTCGGCGCGCTCGGTCAGGCTGCGGAACAGCTCCGGCGCACGGCGCTTGACCCTGAATGGCCCCGGCAGCTCGCCGTCGGTGCGGCAGCCGCGCGCCACGCACGCCTGCATCACATCCCAGATATGCAGCAGGCCGCTGGTGACTTCCGCCTCGCTGCGCCAGGTCAGCTCGTTTTCCATCATCAGCCGCGCGATGCTCTTGCCACTGGCGGTGGCCATCTCCAGCATGTCCTTGCCGCTGCGGAACGGGTGCGGCAGCTGCTGCGCGGCATTGAGCACCTGCGTATTGGGTGCGCCCGCGGTCACGACGAAGCCGCCGCCGACCGACAGGTAGCGCGCCTCGCGCAGCGATGCACCGCCGGCGTCGAAGGCATGAAACTTCATGCCGTTGGGGTGCTCGGCCATCGCTTCGCGCCGGTAGAAGGCGATGTGCTCCTTCTCGACAAAGGGCACGACATGCTGGCCCAGCAGGGACAGCTCGCGGCCCGCGCGCAGCGCGGCCAGGCGCGTGTCGATCGAATCGGGATCGATGGTGTCGGGGGCTTCCCCCATCAGGCCGAGGATCACGCCCTTGTCGGTGCCGTGGCCCTTGCCGGTGGCGCCCAGCGAGCCATAGAGCTCGGCACGCACGCTCGCCACCTGCGGCAGCAGGCCGTCGCGCTCAAGCCCCTGCGCGAACATCAGCGCAGCGCGCATCGGGCCTACGGTATGCGAGCTCGACGGGCCGATGCCCACCTTGAACAGATCAAAGACGCTGACTGCCACGGAATGTCTCCAGCAATGGGATGGCCCTGAAGAGGCTCTTCTTGGTCGGTTGGCGTGGCTGCGGCGGGCACCGCGACACCGCGATGCCCGTCATCTCGAGCATAGTTCGTTGGCGGGCCGCCGCGGCTGCGGCGGCGCTACGCCTCAGTCCACCACGTAGTCGCTGACCGGCACGCAGGCGCAGAACAGGTTGCGGTCACCATACACGTTGTCGGCACGGCCGACCGGCGGCCAGTACTTCTGCGTGCGCAGCGATGCCACCGGGTACGCGGCTTCCTCGCGCGTGTACTTGTGGGTCCACTCGTCGGCGGTCACCACCGCGGCCGTGTGCGGCGCGTGCTTGAGCGGGTTGTCGTCGCGGTCGAAGGTGCCGTCGGCAACGCGGCCGATTTCCTGGCGGATCGCGATCATCGCGTCGATAAAGCGGTCCAGCTCGTGCAGCGCCTCGCTCTCGGTCGGCTCGATCATCAGCGTGCCCGGCACCGGGAAGCTCATGGTCGGGGCGTGGAAGCCGTAGTCCATCAGGCGCTTGGCCACGTCTTCATTGCTGATGCCGGTGTCCTTCTGCAGCGGGCGCAGGTCCAGGATGCACTCGTGCGCGACCAGGTCGTGCTGGCCGGTGTACAGCACCGGGTAGTACGGGGCCAGGCGCTTGGCGACATAGTTGGCCGCCAGGATCGCGTTCTCGGTGGCGGCGGTCAGGCCGGCCGAACCCATCATCGCGATATACATCCACGAGATCGGCAGGATGCTGGCCGAGCCGAACGGCGCCGCCGAAACGCCGCCGATGCCGCGGTCGTCGCGGCGATAGCCGACGCTGTCCTGGTTGGGCAGGAAGTCAGCCAGGTGCGCGCCGACTGCAACCGGGCCCACGCCCGGGCCGCCGCCGCCGTGCGGGATGCAGAAGGTCTTGTGCAGGTTCAGGTGCGACACGTCGCCGCCGAACTGGCCCGGCGCGGCGGTGCCGACCATGGCGTTCATGTTGGCGCCGTCCACGTACACCTGGCCGCCGTGCTGGTGCACGATCTCGCAAATCTGCTGCACGCCCTGCTCGAACACGCCATGCGTGGACGGGTAGGTGATCATGATCGCCGCCAGGTTCTTGCTGTGCTGCTCGGCCTTCTTCGCCAGGTCTTGCAGGTCGACGTTGCCGTCCTCATCGCAGGCTACGACCACCACCTTCATGCCGGCCATCTGCGCCGACGCCGGATTGGTGCCGTGTGCGGACGACGGAATCAGGCAGATGTCGCGATGGCTCTCGCCGCGGCTGGCGTGGTAGGCGTGGATGATCAGCAGGCCCGCGTACTCGCCCTGCGAGCCGGCGTTGGGTTGCAGGCTCACCGCGGCGTAGCCGGTGGCGGCGCACAGCATGGCCTCGAGCTGGTCGATCATCTCGCGGTAGCCCACGGTCTGGTCCAGCGGCGCGAACGGGTGGATCTGGCTGAATTCGGGCCAGGTCACCGGGATCATCTCGCTGGTGGCGTTCAGCTTCATCGTGCACGAGCCCAGCGGGATCATGGTGCGGTCCAGCGCCAGGTCCTTGTCGGCCAGCATGCGCAGGTAGCGCAGCATCTCGTGTTCGGCGTGGTGCGTGTTGAACACCGGGTGGGTCAGGTATTCGCCGGTGCGTGCCAGTTCGGAGGGGAAGCCGTCCTGCGCGACGGCCTCGAGCTTGTCGAAGTCCACGTCCGCGGGCAACGGCTTGCCCTGCATGAATACTTCCCATAGCGCGACCACGTCGGCACGGGTAGCGGTCTCGTCCAGCGAGATGCCGACGCGCGTGGCGCTGATATGGCGCAGGTTGATGCCGCGCGCGGTGGCCGCGGCATGGATGGCATCGGTGTTGAAGCCGGTTTCCAGCGTCAGCGTATCGAAGAAGCTGGCGTTGGTGCGCGCGAAGCCGAGCTTTTCCAGGCCGGCGGCCAGCGTCGCGGTCAGGCGATGCACGCGCTGCGCGATGCGCTTCAGGCCCTGCGGACCGTGGTAGACGGCATACATCGAGGCCATTACGGCCAGCAGCACCTGCGCAGTACAGATGTTCGAGGTGGCCTTCTCGCGGCGGATATGCTGCTCGCGCGTCTGCAGGGCCAGGCGATAGGCCTTGTTGCCCTGCGCATCGATGGTCACGCCCACCAGGCGGCCCGGCATCGAGCGCTTGAAGGCGTCCTTCACCGCCATATAGCCGGCGTGCGGGCCGCCGAAGCCCAGCGGTACGCCGAAGCGCTGCGAGTTGCCCACGGCCACGTCGGCGCCCCATTCGCCAGGCGCGGCGATCAGCGTCAGCGCCAGCAGGTCGGCGGCAGCCACCACCAGGCCGCCGGCGGCGTGCACGGCGTCGGCGATGGCGCGGTAGTCGTTGACGTCGCCGTTTACGCCCGGATACTGCAGCAGCACGCCGAAGGCGTTGGCCGCGGCGGCATCGGCGGCGGGGCCGACCTTGACTTCGATGCCCATCGGCAGCGCGCGCGTGCGTACCACTTCCAGCGTCTGCGGCAGCACGTCGTCGGCCACGTAGAAGGTGTTCGAATCGTGCTTGTTCACGCGCTGCAGCAGCGTCATGGCTTCGGCCGCGGCAGTGCCTTCATCCAGCATCGACGCATTGGCGATATCCAGCCCGGTCAGGTCGGTGACCATCTGCTGGAAGTTCAGCATCGCTTCCAGGCGGCCTTGCGAGATTTCCGGCTGGTAGGGCGTGTAGGCGGTGTACCAGGCCGGGTTCTCGAAGATATTGCGCAGGATGACGCCGGGCGTGACGGTGTTGTAGTAGCCCTGGCCGATAAAGCTCTTCAGCACCCTGTTCTTGCCTGCCAGCCCGCGCAGCCTTGCCAGCGCGGCTTCCTCGCTCAGCGGCTCGGTGAACTCGCCCATCGGCATGCCGTCGCGGCGGCGGATGGCGGCGGGGATGACGGCGTCGATCAGCGCGGCGCGGCTGTCATAGCCGAGCACCTTCAGCATGTGCTGCTGTTCGGGGGTATCGGGGCCGATATGGCGGGCGGCGAAGGCGTCGCGCGCCTCCAGTTCGGCCAGCGTGGGCCGGTTCACTTGGGCGGCGTTCATGGGAAGCGGGGCGTTCATTGGCAAGAACCTCGTGGGGTGCGCGCCGGCCGGTGGTCAGCCGGGACGGCGCGCGTCAGTCTGCAGTGGCCGGTCCAACCATGGACCGGCGCGGCCGGCGTCAGGCGCCGACGCTGGCCTTATAGGCGTCGGCCGACATCAGGCCGTTGACGTCGTCGCCGTTGGCCGGCTTGAGCTTGAACAGCCACGCGTCGAAGGCGTCGGCGTTGACGCTCTCCGGGGCAGCCGTGGCGGCCTCGTTGACGGCGATCACTTCGCCGGCCACGGGGGCGTAGATGTCGGAAGCGGCTTTTACCGATTCCACCACTGCCAGCGCGTCGCCGGCACCGACCGACTTGCCCACTTCGGGCAGTTCCAGGAAGACGATGTCGCCCAGCGCGTCCTGCGCATGGTCGGTGATGCCGATGGTGAGCGTGCCGTCGGCTTCGACGCGTACCCACTCATGCGACTCGGTGTACTTGAGGTCAGCGGGGAAATTCATGAAGGTTCTCCGGATACAGATTTGTTTCTTGTTGGGTGATGCCTGCCCGGCGAAGCTGCCGGCAGGCGAGGGCGACCGTTGGTATGAGCCTCAGCTCACGAGTGCCTTGCCATTACGCACAAACGGCAGTTTAACCACAGTCGCGTTGAGTTTGCGGTCGCGGATCTCCACCTGCACGGTATCGCCCACGGCGACATCCTTGGGCAGTCGGGCAAAGGCGATGGACTGGGACAGCGACGGGCTGAAGGTGCCGCTGGTGATTTCACCGTCACCGGCCGGCGTGATCACTTTCTGGTGGGCGCGCAGGACGCCGCCTTTGTCACGCAGGATCAGGCCGAGGAATTGCTGGCGCGAACCGGCCGCGGCCAGTGCCGCCTTGCCGGTGAAGTCACGCTCGCTCTGCAGGTCAACGGTCCAGGCCAGGCCCGCATCCAGCGGCGAGGTGTTGATATCCATGTCCTGGCCGTACAGGTTCATGCCGGCTTCCAGGCGCAGCGTGTCGCGCGCGCCCAGGCCCGCCGGGCGCACGCCGGCGGCGTTCAGCTTTTCCCAGACGGCGGCGACGTTCTCGGCCGGCACCACCAGTTCGAAGCCGTCTTCGCCGGTGTAGCCGGTGCGCGCCACCATGATCTCGCCGAGGGCCGGGTCCTGGACCACGGCGGCGTTGAAGGGCTTGAGCGTGTCCGACGGCTGGGTCGAGGGGAAAGTGCTCCACACTTTGGTGCGGGCGTTGGGCCCCTGCACGGCGACGATCGCCAGAGGCTGCACGCCTGCAGGCGCAACGTCCTCGCGGCGCGGCGTGATGGTCACATCGCTGCCGGTGGCGGCATTGCGCGCGCGGATCCATTCGATGTCGCCCAGCGCGGTGCTGGCGTTGACGACCAGGCGGAAGCGGTCCTCGGCAAAGAAGTAGACGATCAGGTCGTCGATCACGCCGCCTTTCTCATCCAGCATGCAGGAGTAGAGCGCCTTGCCCGGGGTCTGCAGCTTGTCGACATTGTTGGCCAGCAGGCCGCGCAGGAAGCTGCGGGTATTGGCGCCGGCGAGGTCGACCACGCACATGTGCGACACGTCGAACATGCCGGCGTCGGTGCGCACAGCATTGTGTTCTTCGATCTGGGAGCCGTAGTTGACCGGCATGTCCCAGCCGCCGAAATCAACCATGCGGGCGCCGAGGGCGCGGTGGATGGCGTTGAGGGGCGTGGCCTGGAGCGTCATGGAATCCTCTGGGGCAGTCTCGGTTGGCGAAAACAAAAAAGGGCCATCCGCCGCAACGCTCGCCGCGCCTGAATGTGGCGTGGCAATCCGCTGCGGCGGATGACCCCTCTGTCCTCGATACCTGAGAGATTACAAGGCGGATCCTGCCGGACCCCGTCCTCGTGCGCCCCTTCGGTGGGCACGCTCGCCACGAATGGCGGGTGCCGCTCTCCAGAGTTCGGCATGCATCGTGTGCATATTGCATGCCGATCCGATCGGTCCGTGGTGCCTGAGAGTTTTCGGGTGATACCCCTTCGGCGGCGCAGGCGATGCGCGCTCTCCCGGTCGGATGCGCGCAATGTACGGGAGGCCCCGGCCTTTGTCAAACGGGCCAGGGGAGCCTGCCGTACCTGTCGCTGCGGTGGTCTGGCTTACTTCTTCTTGTCGTCGGTGACAACGTTACCGATCACGCCGCCCACGGCCGCGCCACCCAGCGTACCCAGCGCGCTACCGTCGGTGAGGATGGCGCCGCCCACGGCGCCCGCGCCCGCGCCAATGGCGGTATTACGCTGCTTCGGGGTCATATCCGCGCAACCGGCAAAGGCCGCGACGGTCACGCCGATCAGGGTCACCTTGGTCAAAGTCTGCAGGGTTTTCATTATTGGCTCCGATGTGATGATTCAAGCATGTCAACCCCGCCGCGCAGGCCAGGGGGACATACTAGTTAGAGCGTTTGGTTGCGCGATTGGCTCCGGCCTTTACGAAGTGTTACGCCGTTGACACAACCGGCCGTGTCAACGCGGCTTGCGCTGACTGACCTGCCGCGGCCAGCGTGTTAACATCGGCAGCTTTGCCGCCGTGCCCGTTTCTTGGGTGCTGGCGTGTCCCGCCTGGCCTTCCGCTGTTCCTGCCGATTTCCCTGCCTCCAACCGCATCCCACGCATGACCCATGGCCTGAACTCCGCCCAATCCGAAGCCGTCCGCTACCTGGACGGCCCTTGCCTGGTGCTGGCCGGGGCGGGCTCCGGCAAGACCCGGGTGATCACGCAGAAGATCGCGCATCTGATCGAGGACAAGGGCTTCGAGCCGCGCCATATCGCCGCCGTCACCTTTACCAACAAGGCCGCCAAGGAGATGCAGGAGCGCATCGGCAAGCTGATGGAGGGCAAGACTACGCGCGAGGGCAAGCGCATTCCGCTCAAACAGCTGACGGTCTGTACCTTCCACTCGCTCGGGGTGCAGATCCTGCGCATGGAGGCCGAGCACGTGGGCCTGAAGCCGCAGTTTTCGATCATGGATTCGGACGACTGCTTCGGCCTGATCCAGGAGCAGCTCGGCACCACCGACAAGAAGCTGATCCGCGGCGTGCAGGGCACGATCTCGCTGTGGAAGAACGGCATGGTCGATCCGGAGGCAGCGATCGCGCAGGCCGCCAATGCCGACGAGCACCAGGCCGCGCTGGTCTACCGCAACTACGTGGCCACGCTGCATGCCTACCAGGCGGTGGATTTCGACGACCTGATCCGCCTGCCGGCCGAACTGTTCGCGCGCAATGAAGCGGTGCAGCTCAAGTGGCAGAACCGCCTGCGCTACTTCCTGGTCGACGAATACCAGGACACCAACGCCTGCCAGTACCAGTTGCTCAAGCTGCTGGCGGGCGGCTCGCACCTGCGCGCGCCGGCCTTTACCGCGGTGGGCGACGACGACCAGGCCATCTACGGCTGGCGCGGCGCCACGCTGGACAACCTGCGCGGGCTGCAGACCGATTTTCCGGACCTGAAGGTGATCAAGCTGGAGCAGAACTACCGCTCCACCGTGCGCATCCTGGAAGCGGCCAACGCGGTTATCGCCAACAATCCCAAGCTGTTCGACAAAAAGCTGTGGAGCGAGCACGGCATGGGCGACCCCATCGCCATCCACCCGATGAACGACGAGGAGCACGAGGCCGAGTCGGTGGTGTTCCGCCTGTCCGCGCACAAGTTCGAGCGCCGCGCGCAGTTCCGCGACTACGCCATCCTGTATCGCGGCAACCACCAGGCGCGGCTGTTTGAGCAGATCCTGCGGCGCGAGCGCATTCCCTATGTGCTTTCAGGCGGCCAGAGCTTCTTCGACAAGGCCGAGATCAAGGACATCTGCGCCTACCTGCGCCTGATTGCCAATCCCGACGACGATCCCGCCTTTATCCGCGCCATCACCACGCCGCGCCGCGGCGTGGGAAACACCACGCTGGAAGTGCTGGGCACCTTTGCCGGACAGGCCAAGGTGTCGCTGTTCGAGGCCGCGATGATGGGCGGTATCGAAGGCAAGCTGCAGCCGCGCCAGCTGGAGCCGCTGCGCGTGTTCTGCGAATCGATGGTACGGCTGGCCGACCGCGCGGCCAAGGATCCCGCCACCGTGGTGCTGGACGACCTGATGGAAGGGATCCACTACGAGGCCTACCTGTACGACAGCTTCGACGAACGGCAGGCGCAGTCGCGCTGGACCAACACGCTGGAATTCCTGGACTGGCTCAAGCGCAAGGGCACCAAGCCCGAAGGCGCCGAGGGCGAGGAAGCCACCGGTTTCGACAATGCCGACGGCTTCGGCAGCGAAGGCAAGAACCTGCTGGAGCTGACCCAGACCGTGGCGCTGATGAGCATGCTGGAAGGCCGCGAGGAAGATCCCGACGCGGTGCGGCTGTCCACGCTGCATGCGTCCAAGGGGCTGGAGTATCCGCACGTGTTCCTGGTCGGTGTGGAGGAGGGCATCCTGCCGCACTGCCGCGAAGACGAGGACATGAGCGACGAGAAGATCGAGGAAGAGCGGCGGCTGATGTATGTCGGCATCACCCGCGCCCAGCGCAGCCTGCATGTCAGCTGGTGCAAGAAGCGCAAGCGTGCGCGCGAAACCTACTCGTGCCAGCCTTCGCGCTTTATCGGCGAGATGAAGCTGGAGGAGGCGCCTGCGCCGGTGGATGAAACCCCGGCGATGAGCCCCAAGGACCGGCTCGGCGCGCTCAAGGCACTGCTGGGAACCGGCGGCAAGACGGCCCCGGGCTGAACGGGGCGCTACAGTCCCGATACAAAGGCATACCAGCTGACAAGACGCCGGGTGCAGGCATACCTGGTATGGCGGCTGTGCTGCTCGAGCCGTTCTACTGCGTCGAATCCTCGCGCAGCCGCGCCACCGGCGGGGTCGGCATGGGGTTGTCGATCGCGGCCGACATTGCCGCGCGCCATGGCGGCGAGCTGACCCTGAGCAACCGCCCCGAAGGCGGCCTGCCCGCGCGCCTGTCCCTACCGCGCGGCTGACGCCGCCAGCGTGACGTACTGCGAGCCGCGCTGCCCGTGCGTGAAGTCGAGCGGGAAATCGCCCACGTCCACGCGCCCCTGCAGTGCCCGCCGCATCTCGGCCGCGCCGCTGCCGCGCAGGCCGGCCAGCGCGCGCGCCAGCCATGCCGCGCCGATATAGCCGGCCAGCGTGGCCGGCGACGGCGGCTCATCCAGGTATTGCTTCATGCGCGCCACGTGTTCCTTCACCACCCGCAGCGTGGCCTGTTGCGGCCCGGGCGCGACCTGGGTCAGCACCATGCCGCCGTTGTAGCCAGCGCCCAGGATTTCGCGCGCGGCGGTGGCGCTGACCGACGACAGCCCGACCAGGAAACCGTACCAGCCCTGCACCGCCAGCGCGCGGCCCAGTCCGGCGTAGGCGAGGGTATCGCCCGCCACGATCACCGCGCCCGGGCGGGTGGCGGCGATGCGCCGGGCGGCGGCCTCGGGATTGGCGTCGAGCGGCACCGCGCGCGTCCCGGTCTGCGCCTCCAGCCGGGCCAGCGACGGGGCGGCGAAGTCCGGCGCCAGGGCCAGCGCGATGCTGGTCATGCCGTAGCTGCGCAGCTGGCGTACCGCCGCGTCCAGTTCGGCCTGGTAGTCGGCACGGGTGAACCAGACGTTGTCGGCCGTCAGCGCAAGGCCCGACAGCGGCGCCACGATCTGCACGCCGCGCCGGCCCAGCTCGGCCGATGCCGCCAGCGCCGGCAACAGCCGGTCGCCCGGGCCGAACAGCAGCTCGGCGCGGTCGGTATCGGCCAGCGACACCGCCTGCGCCAGCGCGCGGCGCGGGTCGGGATCGGCGTCGCGGACCACGTGCGCGATGCGCACCGGGCCGTTGCCGGCGTTGACGGCGTCGAACATGACCTTGGCCCCGGCCAGGTAGTCGCGCGCAAGGTCGGCTTGTGCGCCGCCGCGGTCGAGCAGGTGGCCGACCACGATCGTGCGGCGCGCCTGCGACAGTGCTGGCCAGGCGGGCAGGGCCAGGGCCGCGCCGGCGGCGGCAAGCAGGCGGCGCCGGTGCCGGGCCGGTGCTGCCAGGTGCCTGCGCAGCGGTAGGTACGGCGGAAACATCGGAGTCTGGTCGGGAGTTGGCATTGCAGGGGGCAGGTGACGCGCGGGCCGGCGGTGGCGCGCAGCGTATCCGCCGCACATGACACCAATGTGACGCCTGCCGCCCGCAGGGTCCAATGCCCGCGCTTGACGGCGGTCAACGCGTCGGCGGCGGTGCGGCCCTACGATGGGCCGTCATACACTCATACCCCCGCGCCCCCATGATCCCGTCTGCCATAACTTCCCCTGCGCCCGACCGCCGCGCGCTGTCCGACTTCCGTGCGCTGGCCGGCCGCATCGACGGCAACGGCCCGCGCTATACCTCGTACCCGACGGCCGACCGCTTCCACAACGGCCCCGACCTGTCGCTGTACCACGACGCACTGGCCGCCTGCCGCGCCGACGCGCCGGCGCCGCTGTCGCTGTACCTGCATATCCCGTTCTGCGAGAACATCTGCTACTACTGCGGCTGCAACAAGATCATCACGCGCGACCATGGCCGCAGCGCCCGCTACGTCAACTACCTGGGCCGCGAAATGGCGCTGGTGGCAGACCGGCTCGGGCCGCGCCGCCAGGTGCTGCAGTCGCACTGGGGCGGGGGCACGCCGACCTTCCTCGACCCCGGCGAGATGCGCCGCGTGATGGCGCTGCTGCATGAGCATTTCGAGCTGGCGGCCGAGGGCGAGCATTCGATCGAGATCGATCCGCGCCGCGTCGACCACGCCCGCATGGCGCTGCTGGCCGAACTGGGCTTCAACCGCGTCAGCCTGGGCGTGCAGGATTTCGATCCCAAGGTCCAGCAGGCCATCCATCGCATCCAGCCCTTCGAAGAGACCCGCGCCGTGGTGGATGCCGCACGCACGCTGGGTTTCCGCTCGGTCAGCCTGGACCTGATCTACGGCCTGCCGCACCAGACCGCGGCGCGCTTTGGCCGCACCATCGATCAGGTGCTGGCGCTGCGCCCCGACCGGCTCTCGGTCTATAGCTACGCGCACCTGCCGCATGTGTTCAAGCCGCAACGCCGCATCGATGAAAACGCCTTGCCGCCCGCCGGCGAGAAGCTCGACATCCTGGTCTCCACCATCGAGCGGCTGAGCGCCGAGGGCTACGTCTACATAGGTATGGACCATTTCGCGCTGCCCGACGACGACCTCGCCGTGGCCCAGCGCGAAGGGCGGCTGCAGCGCAACTTCCAGGGTTACTCAACGCATGCCGGCTACGACCAGGTCGGGCTCGGCATTTCCGCGATCGGCGCGATCGCGGGGCGCTACGTGCAGAATGCGCGCACGCTGGACGAGTACTACGGCGCGCTCGACCACGGCCGCCTGCCGCTGGCGCGCGGCGTGGCGATGAGCGCCGACGACCACCTGCGGCGCGAGATCATCGGCGCCCTGATGTGCAATGGAGTGCTCGATATCCCGGCGCTGGAAGCGCGCCACGGCATCCGCTTCGGCACGGCCTTTGCGCCGGAACTGGCCGACCTCGCCGCGCTGGGCGCGGACGGACTGGTGCAATGCGCGCCGGACCGCATCACCGTGACGCCGCTGGGCCGGCTGCTGGTGCGGCGCGTGGCGATGGTGTTCGACCGCTACCTGCGCGAAGACGCCGCGCGGCCAGCGTCCACGGGTGCCCAGGCCGTTGCCGCCAACGATGGCGCGCAGCCGGTGCGCTTCGTGCCGCGGGCGCGGTACTCGCGCGTGGTGTAGCGGCCGCGCAAGCGGTACGGACGAAAAAAAGCCCGCGCAATGTGCGCGGGCTTTTTGTTTGCAGCAGGCGGACTTACTTGGCGGCGTTGGCCATGTAGTCCGAGGCGGCGATCACGTCGGCGTCCGGGCCGGCGTAGCCACCCTTGGGCGGCATCACGCCCTTGCCCTTGAGCGCAAAGTTGTGGACCGCGTCCATGCCTTCCTTCAGGCGCGGCGCCCAGGCGGCCTTGTCGCCGAACTTGGGCGCACCGGCCACGCCGGCGGCGTGGCAGGCGGCGCAGACCTGCTCGTAGACCTTCTTGCCCACGTCGGCCGAGGCGGCCGGCGCAGCAGCGGGTGCGGCGGCAGCAGCTGCCGGGGCCGCTGCCGAGGGAGCTGCCGGTGCAGGCGCGGCACCGGCGGCCGGAGCGGCGGCTTCAGGGGCTGCGGCAGTCGCCGGCGCGGCGGCAGCCGGGGCAGCCGGTTCCGGGAACTTGGCACCGCCGGCGTCGGCCATGTAGACCACGGCACGGGCCAGTTCGTAGTCGGCGTAGTCGTCCGGCGTGGTGCCGGCACGCGCGGCCATCGCGCCCTTGCCGTTTATCACCGACTTCATCAGGCCGTCAAAGCCCTGGCCGATGCGCGCGGTCCAGTCGCCGGCGTTGGCGTACTTGGGTGCGCCCGCTGCGCCGGTGGCGTGGCACGCGGCGCAGATTTCCTTGTAGACCTGCTCGCCCGTCTTGAAGACGCGCGGCGCGTTGGGATCCTTGATTTCGAGCGAGGCAACCGGCTTGATGCGGTCGTTGACGGCTTCCGCCGTGGTGGCGGCGCCGGCGCTTTCAGTCGAGCCGTGTCCGACAAAGTTGACCAGCAGAATGATCACGATGATCGGCACCAGGAAAGCCGCGATCACAACTGCGATCAGTTGCTTCGGGGTCTTGATGGGAGACTCGTGTTCGTCGTGTTCGTTGTGGACGTCGCTCATACAGAACTCTCAGTTTTGCAGGAAACCTTCTGGCCGCTTACGCTCGGCTTGCTTATTCTGGCCCGGTCTTGGTCACTCGCTGACCGCTGTCCGGCCCCATGCGGACCGCCCGTGCTGGCTGCGGCCCTTGCCTGACTTGGGTCTGTTGCTATTTGCGCGCTGCGGACTGTCTCCCGGACCGGACCTGATTGTCGCCGACAACAAGCCGCGCGGCCTTGACCCCGGTCGACTCATTGCATCGGCGGTGTGGCGGGCACGATTTGACGCAAATAGCTGGCGATTATAGCGCCAAAGGCCCCCCGCCAGTGCCAAAAAGCGGCGGTTGCGAGACGTTCCCTAAAGCCCCTGGCGGGCCCGCATGGACGGCACGGGGCAAACGCGGTATCCTATGCGACTTTCCTGCGGCGGCACTCGCCCGCCGCAACCGCTGTACCCACAAACCGGTTGCAAAACCGTCCTGTGCGCCCGTAGCTCAATGGATAGAGTACTGCCCTCCGAAGGCAGGGGTTGCTGGTTCGATCCCAGCCGGGCGCGCCAAAATTCCTCCCGAAGTTTAGTGCGACGACACTGGCCAGCTTCCGCAGCCCGCGTTCGCCGCTGGCGTGGCCCCAGTTGTCGTTGATGCGCTTGAAGCGGTCGATATCGATCATCAGCATCGACATCGGCGTCTTGTCGCGCAGGCAGTGCTCGTACTCGATGCCGAAGCGCGCCTCGAACTCGCGGCGGTTGGTCAGGCCCGTCAGCGAGTCGGTCTCGGGCAGCGCGCGCAGCGCTTCGCCGCGCGCCAGGCAGTGCGAGAACAGCTTGCCGATGCCCTGCAAGGTGACCCACAACAGCAACGCCAGCGCCAGCGCGCTGGCGGCCAGCACGGCGCTCAGGTGCAACGCAGTGCGCAGCAGCAGGTCGGCGGCGGAGAAGTAGTCGACCAGCGCCAGGGTGCTGTTGCCGATGCGCTGGAACATGATGCGGCTGCCGTCGGCTGCGCGCAGCGTGCCCGAACCGCGCCGGAACATTTCACATCAGCGGGTCAGCACAGCGGGCGCGGCTTTAAATCGCGCCCTGAAAACTCTCAGCACGCACCTCGCCGTGCCGCGCGACAGTGCTGATAGATTCACTCGATCCACGCAATCTCGCGCGGCGGGCCGTGTGCCGCGCTCCCGGAAACCACCATGGCAATTTCGACAACGCCCCTGCGCAAGCTGGGCGGCGTGCTGGCAGCACTGCTGCTCGCCGGCGCAGCAACCTCGGTGTCCGCTGCGCCGCTGAGCCTGCCGGGTTCGCTCCCCAATATGGCCGGGCTTGGCATTGGCTCTACCACCGAGTTTGCCGGCGGCAAGGACCGCATGATCGGCGTGGTGCCGGGCCTGCGTTATGTCACGCCGGGCGGCCGGCTGCTGGAATGGTATGGCCCGTATGCGCAGTTCAACTTTGGCGGGCTAACCGGTTTCCAGTGGGGACCGGCAGTGGGGTTGCGCCTTGGACGCAACGACGTTGACGATCCGGTGGTCTCGCGCCTGCACGAGATCGACACCACGTTCGAGGCCGGCGGCTACGTCGGCTATGAATACCTGAACCAGGGCCGTGTCCCCTGGCGCTTGCGCGGCGGCGTCAACGTGATGACCAATGCCGGCATCATCTACGGCGGCACGCATATCGCTGCAACGGGTTCGCTGTGGGTGCCGCAGCACCCGCGGGTCTATGCGGGAGCCGGCCTGGGCGCGACGTGGGTCAGCGGCAGTTTCAACCGCACCTATTTCGGCGTCACCCCGTCGGATTCGGCGGCCAGCGGCCTGCCTGTCTATAGCCCGGGCGGGGGCCTGGAACAGTTCACCGGCTGGCTGGCGTTGCTCTACCAGTTCGACAAGCACTGGTATGGGGGGCGATGGTGTACGGCCAGCGCCTGACCGGCGATGCCGCCGACAGCCCCATCGTGACCCAGCGCGGCACGCGCAACCAGGTCACTTACGGGGTTGGCATCTGCTATGCGTGGCGGTAGTGCCACCAGCGCTTGCTATGATCCCACCATGACCGACGACCTCGTCATCCCCCATCACGAATACCTGATCACGGCGATCCGGGCGCAGGGTGCGGGCGGCCAGAACATCAACAAGGTGTCCAATGCCGTGCACCTG
Organism: Cupriavidus sp. GA3-3; assembly: GCF_000389805.1. Classification (NCBI taxonomy): domain Bacteria; kingdom Pseudomonadati; phylum Pseudomonadota; class Betaproteobacteria; order Burkholderiales; family Burkholderiaceae; genus Cupriavidus; species Cupriavidus sp. GA3-3. Next base: position 49,197 of record NZ_KB944486.1, on the reverse strand, counting down.
CGCTATGACGTGCATGCCTCCTCGCTCGCGCCTGACCACAAGGAACGCCTGCTGGCGCTGCACGACCACCGCATCACGCGCGACGGCGTGGTGGTGATCAAGGCGCAGCAGTTCCGCAGCCTCGACCAGAACCGCGACGAAGCGGTGCGGCGGCTGCACGAACTGGTGCGCAGCGTGGCCACGCCGCCGCGCGTGCGCCGTGCCACGCGGCCCACGCTGGCATCCCGCCGGCGCCGGCTGGAATCCAAGAGCCAGCGCAGTCAGGTCAAGGTGCTGCGGGGCCGGGTGGTCGACTAGCGCCGCAGCAGTCCGGCTTCAGGTCCCGGTCTTGAATGCCGCGAGCGCCGGCACGTTGTCGCCGGCATCCGCCTGCGGCGGCCCGAAGCGCGCGCCCGGGCGCCGGTAAGCCGGAAAGAAGCCACCCAGGTCATACAGCGTGGCTTTGTCACCGCCGGACAGCGCCACGTACCGGTCGGGGTTCACCACAAGGCGCTGGGTCCGGTACACATGCGTATCGTGCGAAAAGCCGCGCTTGAACTCATACAGCGAGTCTTTGACCGAACCCAGCCCGCCGCCCAGGTGCAGGTAGCGCAGGCCGTTGGTGCGGCCCCATTCGCGCGCGGCATGGATCACGGTCTTGGTCGGCTGGAGGTGGCGGTACGCCCAGTCCCAGGCGGACAGGTGATATTGCATGATGCCCGTCCCCCGGGCCACGGTGAACAGCGCCGCGCCGAGCATGCAGCCGTCTTCCTCAGCCACGAACAGCAGCAGGTCGTCGCCCAGCGCGCGCACCAGGGTGCGGTAGTACTGCGTGTCGAAGAAGTAGTAGGGCAACGCGCCCAGGCGCGCCATGGTCGCGTTGTACAGCGCGATAAAGCGCGGCAGCCTGGCGAAATCACGGTCCAGGCGTGCGCTCACGCCGGCACGCCGGGCGCGGTTGATGCCCTGCCTGTGGCGCGCCTGCGTTTCGTGCCATAGCTGCTCGGCACTCTTGGTCAGGTCGACGGATACCGTCTCGCCCTGATCCACCACCAGCCCGAGGCGGCTGTCCCAGTCGGCATTGAGCAGTGGGTGCAGGCGGATAAACCACGACACGCAGCCGCACTCGCGCAGCAGCGCGAGCGCCGCGCCCAGTGCCTCCTCGGCAAAGCCGGCCGGGACATCGGTGCTCAACACCGGGCCGCCGTAGCCATAGGCCGAGGTGGCATCCCAGCTGCCGCAGCCAATGGGCCGGCGCACCAGCGGAACCAGCAATTCGTGGGCGCCGTCACGCACCAGCACCGCGGCGGCGCTGCCGTGGTCGCTACGCTCAGCGGCAGTATGCCAGCCAGGCGTGTGGTAGCAATCATGGCGACATCGCGCCAGCGTGTCGCGCCACGCGGGGCTTGTCGGTTCCAGCACGCTCGATCGCATCGAAAACTCCCTGTCAGGTAGCCGGCGCCGCGCCAGAGTCAGGCCGCGGCGCCGGGCATTGCTTGCCCCGGGCTTCAGCGCGCGGATTGCAGCGCGGCAATGCGCTGCTCAATGGGCGGATGGCTCGAGAACAGCGCCATCCACGACTTGCCGCCGGCGATGCCCATCGCCTGCATGTTCTGCGGCAGGCCATCCGGCTCCAGGCCGCCCAGGCGGCGCAGCGCCGCCACCATCGGCGTGGGCGTGCCCATCATGCCGGCCGCGCCCGCATCGGCACGGAACTCGCGGCGGCGCGAGAACCACGCCACGATGATGCTGGCCAGGATGCCGAACACGATCTCGCAGACGATCACCGTGACCATGTAGCCGATGCCAGGGCCGCTCGATTCCTCATCGTTCTTGCGCAGCATCGAATCGACGAAGTAGCCGACCACGCGCGCCAGGAAGATCACGAAGGTGTTGACCACGCCCTGGATCAGCGTCAGCGTGACCATGTCGCCGTTGGCCACGTGCGCGACCTCGTGCGCCAGCACGGCTTCCACTTCTTCATGGGACATCGATTGCAGGAGGCCGGTGGACACCGCTACCAGCGAGCTGTTCCTGGTCGCGCCGGTGGCGAAGGCATTGGGTTCGCCATCGTAGATGGCAACTTCCGGCATCGGCAGGCCGGCGCGCTGCGCCAGCTTTTCGACGGTCTGCACCAGCCACAGCTCGGTGCTGGTGCTGGGATGGGTGATGACCTGCGCGCCGGTCGACCATTTGGCGATGGTCTTGGACATCAGCAGCGAGATAAAGGCGCCACCGAAGCCCATCAGGGCGGCGAACGCCAGCAGCGTGCCCAGGTTCAGGCCATTGGCGGTCAGGAAGCGGTTCACCCCCAGTACGCTGGCGGTGATGCTGAGGACAAGCATGACGGCGAGGTTGGTCGCCAGGAAAAGCAATACGCGTTTCATGTGTATGGAGCAGTGGTGTGTAGGGCGGTACAGCCAGGATGCGGACGGGCCGCAGACGCGCGCCGCACGCTCAGACGCGGCACGCAGGAACAGGCGGGCGCGGCCAGGCCGCGCCGGTGGGACTCAGGCGCTCGGCGGACGCGGCAGCCGCGGCAGGTCGGGTTCGGGCAGCGGGGCGCCGGCATAGCGCGGCGGCCCGGCGCGGCCGCCCCAGGTGGCCAGGCACAACGGAGATGCCGGCAGCAGTTGCTCGGCAAGGTCGGCGCCGGGCTGCCACCGCGGCTCGGCGGCTTCGGAGGCGGGCGACGGCTCGCCCGTTGCGGCAACGCCGGCAGCGTCGTCGTTGCCGATGTTGGCCGCTGGCGCGGCCGACATTTCGCCGGTGGCCACCTCGGCGTGCGCGAACGCCGCCGCCCAGCCCGGCAGGGGCAGGAAGGCCAGCATCATGACCAGCAGGAGTAGCCGGAGGGAGCGCACGAAGGGGGACGGCTTATCGGTAGATGTAGGAGGAATTCTACAGGATGCGGCAAGGCACAGGCGCCGCCCTGCAGGGTCCGTCACACGTCGGCGTCACTCGCTCAATATGTGCCGTATCAGTAACTCCTGCAAGACCTGCCAGACTGGCCTACACTGTCGCCTACCCTGTAGTAGTTACAGGGTAGAAAACGAGGGCCAGGCACCATGCGCATCGGCGAACTCTCCCGTACCAGCGGCTGCGATGTCGAGACCATCCGCTATTACGAACGCGAAGGCCTGCTCGACGCGCCCCGGCGCGAGGCCAACGGCTATCGCCGCTATGACGACGGCCACCTGGTCCAGCTGAATTTCGTGCGCCACTGCCGCTCGCTCGGCATGGGCCTGTCGGATGTGCGGCGGCTGCGCGAGTTCGAGCGCAATCCGTCGCAGGACTGCGACGACATCAATACGCTGCTGGACCGCCAGATCGCGCAGATCCATGCGCAGCGGGTGGCGCTGGAGGCGCTGGAAGGGCAGTTGCGCGCGCTGCGCGAGACCTGCCACCACCACCAGCCCGCCAGTGAATGCGGCATCCTGCAGAACCTGCAGCAGGCCGCCGCCGGCGCGGCCTGCGAATGCCATGCGGGCGCGCACGAGGCCGGGCCTGCTGCCAACGGGTGAGGCGCGCAGGCACGTCGCTGTGCTACGATGGCTGTTCCCGTGATCGCACCGCTGCGGTGCACGGGCCCGGCGGCAGCGCAGCCAGTGAGCGATGTAGTGAGCAACGACTTACACGGCTCGCCTGTTCAGAGAACCATCCGCTGCCCCTTATCCACCCTTCTGCATGACCATGACTGATCGCCTTACGCCGATGCCCGATGCGCCTGTCCGCCTGATGCGGACCGGCCGCGCGCACGCGTGCGCGATCGTCACGGCCAACATCCTGCCCCAGCGCGCCACGCGCGCGGTCTCTCCCCGCCGGATCAGCGCACCGCCTGATTCCGCCCGGTTCCCAGCCTGATTCGTCTCCATAGCGGGGCCCGGGCCGAACCGGGCCCGAGCCAGCGTTTTCAGTTTTCCGGCCGCTGCCGCAAGGCCCGCGCCGGATTCGTTGATGTCCGCGCTGCTGCGCAAACGCCAGACCTGCAAGACCTGACCGCCGCCGCCTGCCATGCTGGCCGGGCCGCGCCAAACCACCTGACTGCCGGAGGACCCGCCATGACGGCCACCAAAACGAATACCGCCACCCTGTACCTGACCGAACTCGACGTGACCCGCCTGGAGCGCATCGCCAGCCGCGCCGGCTCGGCGCAGCTTGAGGACATGCTCGACAGCCTGCTGGCGCGCGCCACCATCGTCGCGCCAGAAGAGATCCCGACCGACGTGGTCACCATGAACACGCGCCTGGTCTGCAACCTGCCGGGCGAGCAGGCCCCGCGCAACTGGACGCTGGTGTACCCCGACGCGGCCGACTTTGATGCCGGCCGGCTGTCGGTGCTGTCGCCGGTGGGCCAGGCGCTGCTGGGCGCGCGCGCCGGCCAGACCGTCAGCTACCGGCTGCCCGACGGCCGCGAGCAGCAGGTGAGTGTCGCCGGGATCGCGTTCCAGCCGGAAGCCAGCGGCCAGTACACGCTTTGAGCCGCATCCCGAGCCAAATCCCGGCCGCCTGAGGCGTGCTGCCGGGGCCACGCAGGCGCGTCCTGCGCCGCGTGTGCCCGGCAATCCATCGACACCATTCATCGGCAAGCCAGACGTTTCACGACTCGCAACGCACCATTCGTCGCAGCGGTATTTCTGCTTGCGCGGACTGTGACTAATCTTCAGTCCGTGCTCGCATCGCAACATAGATTGCAGGGCGGCCGGAGTCTCATCCCGGTCCATACAAGAAAGAACGACGAAATCAGTTGAAGGAGTCCCAAATGATCGCCAGACGTATCCTTGGCGGCGCGCTTGTGTTCGCGGCGGTCGCCGCGTCCGCTGTGGCGTTGGCTGCCCCCGCTGCCAGCAAGGTTGGCAAGTTTGATGTGTACGCCGATGCGCTGAAGGCCGGCAAGTATGATGTGTATACGGACGGCGCCAAGCAAGGCAAGTTCGATACATACACGGACGGAGCCCGCACCGGCCGCTTCGACCCGTACTCGGAAGGCTCGCGCCGCGACGGCAAGTTCGACAGCTTCACCGAAGGCTCGCATAGCTTCAGCGGCGAGATCTCGAAGAAGGACAAGTTCGATACCTTCAGCGAAGGTGCGCACACCTTCACCGGTGATATTGCCGATCGTGCGCTCGACAATTCCCGCACGGGTGACGGCTCGCTGTACGGCTATCGCGTCTGATCCTCGCAGGTCTTCCCAAAGACCTCGTGCGGCCACTGCGGTGGCCGCAAGTTTTCTCTCCCGCCTGCCCGGCTGACCTCCTCCTCCTTCTCTCTTCGCCAGGCAGGCGCTTTTCTCTTCCCTCGGCTCGTGACCGCGTTAGCGCGCAGGCATGCTCCTCATGCCGAAGGCGGCTGCGTGGCGGTCGAGTCGTGTCCGGGCTCCGGCTGCGCGCGCGGCAACCTGCGCGCGATCGCGGCATAGAGCAGCGGCACCGCCAGCGTACCCAGCACCGTCGCACCCAGCATGCCGCCCAGTACGCCGGTGCCGACCGCCTGTTGCGCACCCGCGCCCGGGCCGGTGCTGATTGCCAGCGGCACCACGCCCAGCACAAAGGCCAGCGAGGTCATCACCACCGGCCGCAGGCGCTGGCGCGCCGCGCGCGTGGCGGCCTCCACCGCGCCCATGCCCGCGCCGCTGCGCCGCAACTGCTCGGCATATTCGACGATCAGGATCGCGTTCTTGGCCGCCAGCCCCATGATCACCACCACACCCACCTTGAAGTAGACATCGTTGGGCATGCCGCGCAGCCAGATCGCCGCGGCCGCGCCCATCAGGCCGGTCGGCACGATCGCGATCACCGCCAGCGGCAGGGTCCAGCTTTCATACAGCGCCACCAGGCACAGGAAGATAAACAGCAGTGACAGCGCGAACAGCCACGGCGCCTGCGTGCCGGTCTGCTCCTGCTCGAAGGCGCGCCCGGTCCAGCGCACGTCGTATTCCGGCCCCAGCTCGCGCACCAGTTCGGCCAGCCGCGTCATGGCCGCGCCGGTGGTGTGGCCCGGCGCGACCTCGGCATTGATGCGCACCGAGCTGAAGCCGTCGAAGCGCTCCAGCGTGACCTCGCCGCGCCCCCATTCCAGCGAGGCGAACGCGGCCAGCGACACCATCGCGCCCTGTGCGTTGCGCACGTGCACGCGCGCGAGCTGGTCCGGCTGCATGCGGAACGGCGCGTCGGCCTGCAGGATCACGCGGCGCACGCGGCCCTCGCGCGCGACTTCGTCGATATAGCGCGAGCCCAGCGTGGCCGACAGCGTGTGGTGCACGGTATCGGCATCGACGCCGAAGGCCTCGGCCTTGCGGTAGTCGATTTTCAGGTCCAGCGCCGGCACCGGCTGGCCGGTGGTGGCGCGCACCTCGCCCAGCACCGGGTCCTGCCTGGCGCGCTCAAGCAGTTTGTCGCGCGCGGCGAAGAGCGCCTCGCGCCCCACCGGCTGGCGCGCCACCAGGCGCATGTCCAGGCCGCCGATGCTGCCCAGTTCCGGCAGCGCCGAGCTGTTGTACGCAAACAGCTGCGCCGCGCCGCGGCCTGCCCAGGTTTCCAGCCCGGCCGACAGCCGCTCCAGCACGGCCTGGGCCGTGTGCTTGCGTCCGCGCGCTTTCCAGTCGGTCAGGCCGATAAACAGGCTGGCGCGCTGCTCGCCGCTGCCGCCGCTGGACCAGCCCAGCACGGCAAAGCTCGAATGCACCGGGTAGTGCTGGTCGCGCATCCACTGTTCCAGCCCGGCCACCAGCCGGCGCGTGTCGGCCTGCGTGCTGCCGGCGGGCAGCTCGACATCGACCACGATCTCGCCGGTATCCTCTTCTGGCAGGAAGCCGCTGGGCATCTTCCACAAGGCGTAGCCGCATGCCAGCGTCAACGCCAGGTAGACCGCCAGCCAGCGCAGCCGCCTGCGCTGCAGCGCCTGCACCCAGCCGGCATAGCGCCCGGTGAAGGCGGCAAAGCGCGCATCGAACCAGGCCAGCGGCCCGCGCGCCGGCGCCGCGCTGTGGCGCAGCAGGCTGGCGCACATGGCCGGCGCCAGCGTCAGCGCAAAGAACAGCGAGAATGCGATCGATACCGCCAGCGTCACCGCGAAGTGCCGGTAGATCACGCCCACCGCGCTGCCGAAGAACGCCATCGGCACGAACACCGCGCACAGCACCAGCGTCACCGCCACCAGCGCGCCCGAGACCTCGCGCATCGAGCGCGCCGCGGCCTGCATCGCGCCCACGCCGTCGGTGCGCATGATGCGCTCGACGTTCTCGACCACCACGATGGCGTCGTCCACCAGGATGCCGATCGCCAGCACCACGCCGAACAGCGTGATCACGTTCAGCGACAGCCCCAGCGCATACAGGCACGCGACCGTGCCCAGCAGCGATACCGGCACCACGATGCACGGGATCAGCGTGGCGCGCAGGTTGCCCAGGAACAGGTACAGGATCAGGAATACCAGCACCGTGGCTTCGACCAGCGTCAGCACCACGCGCGAGATCGACGCCTGCACGAAGGTGGCGCCGTCGTAAGAGATTTCATAGCGCACGTCGCCGGGGAAGCCCTTGCTGGCGGCATCGAGCGCGGCGCGCACGGTGCGCGAGGTCTGCAGCACGTTGGCGCCGTCGGCCAGCTTCAGCCCGATCGACGCGGCGTTGCGAGTGTTCAGCGTGGAGCCGTAGCGGTAGTCGCTGGCGGCCAACTCCACCCGCGCCACGTCGCGCAGCAGCACGGCCGAGCCGTCGGTGGCCGCGCGCACCACGATGCGCCCGAACGCCTGCGCATCGCTCATCGGCGCGGGCGGACGCACGATCGCCTGGAACGGCTGGCCCGGCAGCGCCGGCGCGGCGCCCAGCTGGCCGGGGGTCACGTTGCCGTTGCGCGCGCGGATGGCGGCCTCGACCTCGGCCGTGGTCAGGTTGAAGGCGTGCAGCTTGTCGGGATCGAACCAGATCCGCAGCGCGTACTCGGCGCCGTATGGCTCGGCCTTGCCGATGCCGGGCAGGCGGCGCAGCAGCGGCAGCACCGAGCCCGCGGCAAAGTCGCCCAGCGCGGTCTCGTCCAGTTGCCCGCTGTCGGACACCAGCGACACGTACATGAAGGCGCTGCTGCTGGCCTGGTCGACATAGACGCCGCCGCGGCGCACCGCCTCGGGCAGCAAGGGCTCGGCCTGCGCCACGCGGTTGCGCACGTTGACCTGCGCCAGCTGCGGGTCGGTGCCCTGGCGGAAGCCCAGCGTCACCGTGGCGGTGCCGCCCTCGCTGCTGGAATCCAGGTAGAGCAGGCCGGGGATGCCGTGCATCTGCTGCTCCAGCACCGCGGTGACGCGGTCCTCCACCGTGCGCGCTGACGCACCCGGGTAATCGGCATAGACGATCACCGTGGGCGGCGCCACCGCCGGGTACTGGGCGATGGGGATGCGGTTCAGGGCCACCAGGCCCGCTACCACGGTCAGGATGGCCAGCACCCAGGCAAACGCCGGGCGCTTCAGGAAAAACGACGCCATGTCAGGTCAGGGCTGGCACGGGCGCACGGCAAGTGAAGATCGGCCGTGGCTCCGGTGCGGTTGGAACGGAACGGCTTGGGTGTGGAGACGCCGCAAGGCTTAGCGGCAAGAGGCGTCGAGTCGCGGCAAAGCCGGGCCGATGTTGCTGATGGTGCAGATCTGGCCGCGTGTCGGGTCGCCTGTCGGTCAGGGGGCGCGTGGCCCGCAGACCGGGGCCGGCGTGCACCGCGGCGCTTGCAGGGGTCCTGAGGGGAGAACCCGGCGCTGCGGCAGGAAGGATCGGTGAGGATCGACGCCGGCGACTGGCCGTCGCAATGCGGCCTTGCCGGCGATTATAGACAGGGAACAAAGTCCGGGCAACGCAAACATCACATTGTCGGCACCCTTCCCACGTCGGGGGTGGAGCCTGCGCTTACAGGTCGCGCGAGGCGAAGGTATCGCACTTGCGGATATCGCCGGACTCGATGCCGCGGCGCAGCCAGCGCACGCGCTGCTCGCTGGAGCCGTGGGTAAAGGCCTCCGGCACGACATAGCCCTGCGACTGGCGCTGCAGCCGGTCGTCGCCGATCGCGGCGGCGGCCTTCAGGCCTTCTTCGATATCGCCGGGCTCCAGCAATTGCTGGTTGGCGCGCTGCGCGGTGGCGGCCCAGACACCTGCCAGGCAGTCGGCCTGCAGTTCCATGCGCACCGAGAGCTGGTTGGCCTGCGCCTCGCCCATGCGGCGGCGCGCGCTGTCGACCTTGTCCGATACGCCCAGCAGGTTCTGCACATGGTGGCCGATCTCGTGCGCGATCACATAGGCCTGGGCAAAGTCGCCGCTGGCGCCGAAGCGCTGGCGCAGCTCGTCATAGAAGGCCAGGTCGATATAGACCTTCTGGTCGCCGGGGCAGTAGAACGGACCCATCGCCGACTGGCCGGTGCCGCATGCCGTGGGTGTGGCGCCCGAGAACAGCACCAGCGTGGGGGGCGCATAGCGGCGGTTCAGCTGGGCTTCAAAGATGTGTTGCCAGGTGCGCTCGGTATTGCCCAGCACCTTGCGCGTGAACACCGTCATCTGATCCGTCGCCGGCGGGCGGTTCGCCTGCTGCTGTTGCTGCTGCGGGCCGGAGCCCTGCAGCACCGAGGCGCCCTGCATGATCAGCATCGGGTCGATGCCGAAGAAATAGGACGCCGCCAGCGCGACGATGACCGTGCCGATGCCGATGGTCTTGCCGCCGACACCGCCGAATCCGCCGCGGCGGTCTTCAACGTGCTGGCTTTCGGCTTCGTCATCTAGGCGCATGGGGGACTCCGGGGGGGAGGGGAAATTGCGGGGTGGGAGGATGGCAAGCAGTATAGCAATCCGGTGTCAGCTGCTGTTTTCGGTGCCGGACACCAGGCCCAAACAAAAAAACACCACCCACTCGCCCTGGAGACGGGCAACGCAGGCGGTGTGCGGCAAAACAAAGAAACCGGGTCTGCACCCGGTTCCGTCATGACGCGAACGTTCCGGGACGGGAACGCAAGCAGCGCGGTCAGGCCAAGGCGGCCTCGCGCGCAGCCGGTGCGGTTGCCACCGCGCTGGCGCCAACTTCAGCCACGCGCAGCAGGTTGGTGGTCCCGCCTTGCCCGAACGGCATCCCCGCGGCGATGGTGATCTGGTCGCCAGGCACGGCATAACCTTCGGCCACCGCCGCGCGCGTGGCGGCTTCGACCATTTCATCCACGCTCTGCACATCCGGGCTCACGGTGGAGTGGACGCCCCAGGCAATGGCCAGGCGGCGCGCGATTTCCAGGTTTGGCGTGATGCTGACGATCGGTGCGCACGGCCGCTCGCGCGCGGCGCGCAGCGCGGTGGCGCCCGAGGACGTGTAGGTCACGGTCGCGACGGCGCCGATGATCTGCGTGACTTCGCGCAGCGCCGCGCAGATCGCATCCTGGCGCGTGTTCAGCGGGGTCTCGTGCTGGGCGTCGAGCAGGTTGCGGTACAGCGGGTCGCGTTCCACCTCGGTGACGATGCGGTTCATCATCGACACCGCCGGCACCGGGTAGCGGCCGTTGGCCGACTCGGCCGACAGCATCACCGCGTCGGCGCCTTCATAGATGGCGCTGGCCACGTCCGACGCTTCGGCGCGGGTCGGCACCGGCGAGTCGATCATCGATTCCAGCATCTGCGTGGCGATCACCACCGGCTTGCCCAGCTGGCGGCACACGCGCAGGATGCGCTTCTGCACGCCGGGCACGCGCTCGGGCGGCAGTTCCACGCCGAGGTCGCCGCGCGCCACCATCACGGAATCGGACACGCGCACGATCTCTTCGAGCTGCTGCAGCGCGGCCGGCTTCTCGATCTTGGACAGGATGCCGGCACGGGTACCGACGATCTCGCGCGCTTCGACGATGTCGGACGGGCGCTGCACGAACGACAGGCCGATCCAGTCAGCGCCCAGCGACAGCGCGAAGTCCATGTCCTTGCGGTCCTTCTCGGTCAGCGCGGGGATGGGGATCACGGCGTCGGGCACGTTCACGCCCTTGCGGTCGGACAGCGTGCCGTTGTTGACCACGCGCGTGGTGATGGTGCCGGTGGTCACCGCCTCGATCGACAGGCGTACCTTGCCGTCGTCGATCAGCAGCGACTGGCCCGGCTGCGCGGCGGCGAACAGTTCGGGGTGCGGCAGGTAGACGCGGGTGCCGTCGCCCGGGGTGGGATCGCTGTCGAGCACGAACACATCGCCCGCGCGCACCGCGACCTTGCCGGCGGCGAAGGTGCCGATGCGCAGCTTCGGGCCCTGCAGGTCGGCCAGGATCGCGATCGGGCGGCCGGTTTCGGCCTCGATCTTGCGCACGGCATCGTAGCGCGCGCGGTGGTCTTCGTGCGTGCCGTGGCTGAAGTTCAGCCGGAACACGTCGGCGCCCGCCTCGAACAGTTCGCGGATTACCGCGATGTCGGTGCTTGCGGGTCCAAGCGTGGCAACGATCTTCGCTTTGCGCTGGCGTCTCATGATGTCTCCTCTTCCATTCGCGGACGGCGCGCCATGTGGCGCGCCGGGTAATGCTGTTCAGGTGAACGACTGCTTCGGTATGGCGGTACTGCGCTGACGACTGCAGGACCTACACAATCAGGATGGCGCGGAAGTCATTCACATTGGTGCGGGTCGGGCCGGTGACGATCAGGTCGCCCACGCCGGCAAAGAAGCCGTAGCCGTCGTTGTTGTCCAGGTGCGCGCGCGCCGACAGACCGCGCGCGGCGGCGTGGGTCAGGGTGTCGGGCGAGAGCAGCGCGCCGGCGTTGTCCTCGGAGCCGTCGATGCCGTCGGTGTCGCCGGCAATTGCGTGCACGCCGGCCAGGCCGTCGAGCGCCACCGCCAGGGCCAGCAGGAACTCGGCATTGCGCCCGCCGCGGCCCTTGCCGCGCACGGTCACGGTGGTCTCGCCGCCGGACAGGATTACGCAGGGCTTGCTGAAGGGCTGGCCGCGCTGCGCCACCTGGCGCGCGATGGCAGCGTGCACTTCGGCCACTTCGCGGGCTTCGCCTTCGATGCAGTCGGACAGGATGTGGGCCTCGTAGCCCAGTTCACGCGCGCGCGCGGCCGCGGCTTCCAGCGATTGCTGCGCGGTGGCCAGCGTCACGTTGCGGTGGCCTTCGAAGCGGGCATCGCCGGGCTTGGGCGTTTCGCCGGCGCCGCTCTCCAGGTGGGCGCGCACGTTGGCGGGGACTTCAATGCCGTACTTGGCGATGACGGCCAGCGCGTCGGCGCAGGTGGTCGCGTCGGGCAGCGTCGGGCCGCTTGCGATCAGGGTCGGGTCATCGCCGGGGATATCGGAAATCAGCAGGGTCTCGACGCGGGCCGGGGCGCAGTGCAGCGCCAGGCGTCCGCCCTTGAGCGCGGACAGGTGCTTGCGCACGCAGTTCATTTCGCCGATGCTCGCGCCGCTCTTGAGCAGCGCCTTGTTCACGGCCTGCTTGTCGGCCAGCGTCAGGCCCGGCGCGGGCGCGGCCAGCAGCGCGGAGCCGCCGCCGGAAATCAGGCACAGCACCAGGTCGTCGGCGGTCAGGCCCTGCACCAGTTCCACCATGCGCTGCGCGGCGCGCTGGCCGGCTTCGTCGGGAACGGGATGCGCGGCTTCGACCACTTCAATGCGCTGGCAATCGGCGCCATGGCCGTAGCGCGTCACCACCAGGCCCGACAGCTCGCCTTGCCAGTTCGCCTCGACCGCCTGCGCCATCGCGGCAGCGGCCTTGCCGGCGCCGATCACCACCGTGCGGCCCTTGGGCGGCGTGGGCAGGTGCGGCGGCAGGCAATGGCTGGCGCTGACGGAGGCGACCGCGGTGTCGAACAGGTCGCGCAACAGCGCGCGCGCGTCGGACTGTGCGGGATGCGCTGCGGCGCGCTGGGGCGAGAGCAGGGCGGCTTGAGGTTCGGTGGCGAGCATGAAAAGTCCTGGTGCTGACGGGGAAAGCTAGTCGTCCCCGCAGGGCGGGGACGACGTGGTTGCTGCTTACTTGGCGATCTGGTGGTTAGACATGATCTCGATCGCGCGGCACAGGGCCGAATGGTCCTGCTTGCCCAGGCCGTTGGCGGCGCAGGTGTTGAACAGCTCCTGCGCGGTGGCGGTGTTGGGCAGTGCCACGCCCAGTGCCTTGGCACCCTGCAGCGCCAGGTTCAGGTCCTTCTGGTGCAGTTCGATGCGGAAACCCGGGTCGAAGGTGCGCTTGACCATGCGCTCGCCGTGCACTTCCAGGATGCGCGAAGCCGCAAAGCCGCCCATCAGCGCCTGGCGCACCTTGGCCGGATCGGCGCCGGCCTTGGAGGCGAACAGCAGGGCTTCGGACACGGCCTGGATGTTCAGCGCGACGATGATCTGGTTGGCCACCTTGGTGGTCTGGCCGTCACCGTTGCCACCGACCAGCGTGACGTTCTTGCCCATCAGGTCGAACAGCGGCTTGACCTGGTCATAGGCTTCCTGCGGGCCGCCGACCATGATCGTCAGCGAAGCAGCCTTGGCGCCCACTTCACCGCCCGACACCGGAGCGTCCAGGTACGAGGCGCCCAGCTTGTTGATGCGCGCGGCGAAGTCCTTGGTGGCGATCGGCGAGATCGAGCTCATGTCGACCACGATCTTGCTGTGGCTGGCTTCCTTGCCGGCAGCCTTGAACGCGGCGGCCACGCCCTTTTCGCTGAACAGAACGGCTTCCACGTGCGGGGTGTCCGGCACCATGATGACGATGATGTCGGCACGCTTGGCGACTTCCTCGGCGCTGGTGCAGACGGTCACGCCTGCATCGACCAGCGCTTGCGGGGCCGGGTTGACGTCATGCACGAACAGCGTGTGGCCGGCGGCGCGCAGGTGGCCCGCCATCGGTGCGCCCATGATGCCCAGGCCGATGAAGCCGACGTTGCGTTGGTTTGCCATGTTGATGTCTCCTTGAATGAGATTAAGTCTGTCTTGGTTGGCGTAGGTGGTAACCCGTTACTGCACGCCGTGCTCGGCGCGCCAGCCCAGGCCGGCTTCGGTGGTGGTCTTCGGCTTGTACTCGCAGCCGATCCAGCCGTTGTAGCCGATCTCGTCCAGGAACTTGAACAGGAAGCGGTAGTTCAGCTCGCCGGTCCCCGGTTCATTGCGGCCCGGGTTGTCGGCCAGCTGCACGTGCTTGATCTTCGGCAGGTTGGCCTTGATGGTGTTGGCGATCTCGCCTTCCATCCGCTGCATGTGGTAGATGTCGTACTGCACGTACAGGTTGGGCGCATTGACCTGGTTGATCAGGTCCACCGCCTGCTGCGTGCGCGACAGGAAGAAGCCGGGGATGTCGAAGGTGTTGATCGGCTCGACCAGCAGGTCGATATGCTCAGCGGCGAGCGCGCTGGCGGCGAAGCGCAGGTTTTCCACCAGCGTTTCCTGGGCCTGCTCGCGCTTGACGTTCTGCGGCTGGATGCCGACCAGGCAGTTCAGCTGGCGCACGCCCAGCACCTTGGCGTACTTGATGGCCTCGCCCACGCCGTCCTGGAACTCGCCGACGCGGTCCGGGTGGCAGGCAATGCCGCGCTCGCCCGCTTCCCACTTGCCGGCGGGCAGGTTGTGCAGCACCAGGTCCAGCTGGAAGCGGTTCAGGCGGTCAGCGATCTGGTCCGCATGGAAGGCATAGGGGAAGAGGAATTCCACGCCGCGGAAGCCCGCGCGCGCGGCGGCTTCGAAGCGGTCGAGAAAACCGACTTCGTTGAACAGCATGGTGAGGTTGGCCGCAAGTTTAGTCATGAGTCTCTCCGGTTTAGTTGTGTTGTCGTTCTGCCGGTGCAGAACCGGTGATGCAGGGGCGCTGGATTTGCGCGGGCCGTGGCCCGCGCTTCCATGTTGGAATGGTGCCGCTTACGCCGTTTCCACTTCTTCCTTCAGGATCGCTTCCTCGATGTCCTCGAGGTCTTCGATCGGCTCGAATTCGTTGACGTTGTCGATCTCGGTGCCCATCGCGATATTGGTCACGCGCTCCAGGATCACCTCGACCACCACCGGCACCGAGAACTCGGCCATCAGGTCGCGCGCTTCGGCGAAGGCCGGGGCGATGTCTTCCGGCTTGAACACGCGGATCGCCTTGCAGCCCAGGCCCTCGACCACCTTGACGTGGTCCACGCCGTAGCCGTTCAGTTCAGGCGAGTTGACGTTGTCGAAGGCCAGCTGCACGCAGTAGTCCATCTCGAAGTTGCGCTGCGCCTGGCGGATCAGGCCGAGGTAGGAGTTGTTCACCACCACGTGGATGTACGGCACCTTGAACTGCGCGGCCACGGCCAGTTCTTCGATCATGAACTGGAAGTCGTAGTCGCCCGAGATCGCCACCACATCCGAATCCGGCGAGGCGGTCTTCACGCCGATCGCGGCCGGGATGGTCCAGCCCAGCGGGCCGGCCTGGCCGCAGTTGATCCAGTGGCGCGGCTCGTTGACCGACAGGAACTGGGCCGCGGCGATCTGCGACAGGCCGATGGTGCTGACATAACGCACGTCGCGCGGGAAGTACTGGTTCATCTCGCGGTACACGCGCTGCGGCTTGACCGGCACGTTGTCGAAATCGCTCTTGCGCTGCATGGTGCGGCGGCGCTTCTGCACGTCGGCCACCCACGACTTGCGGCACGGCAGGCGGCCGGCCATCTTCATTTCGCGGGCAACTTCAACGAACAGTTCCAGCGCGGCCTTGGCGTCCGACACGATGCCCAGGTCAGGTCCGAACACACGGCCGATCTGGGTGGGTTCGATATCGACGTGCACGAACTTGCGGCCCTTGGTGTAGACATCGACGCTGCCGGTGTGGCGGTTGGCCCAGCGGTTGCCGATGCCCATCACGAAGTCCGAAGCCAGCAGCGTGGCGTTGCCGTAGCGGTGCGAGGTCTGCAGGCCGACCATGCCGGCTTGCAGCGGGTGGTCGTCGGCCAGCACGCCCCAGCCCATCAGGGTCGGCACCACTGGCACGTTGACCAGTTCAGCGAACTCGACCAGCAGATCCGCCGCGTCGGCGTTGATCACGCCGCCGCCGCACACGATCAGCGGGCGCTCGGCCGCGTTCAGCATCGAGATGGCCTTCTCGATCTGGGCGCGCGAGGCTGCCGGCTTGTACGGCTGCAGCGACTGGTAGGTGTCGACATCGAATTCGATCTCGGCCACCTGCACATCGAACGGCAGGTCGATCAGCACCGGACCCGGGCGGCCCGAACGCATGATGTGGAAGGCTTGCTGGAACACTTGCGGCACCAGGGCCGGCTCGCGCACGGTCACGGCCCACTTGGTCACGGGCTTGGCGATCGACTCGATATCGACGGCCTGGAAGTCTTCCTTGTACAGGCGGGCGCGCGGGGCCTGGCCGGTAATGCAGAGGATGGGGATCGAATCGGCCCAGGCCGAGTACAGGCCGGTGATCATGTCGGTGCCGGCGGGGCCCGAGGTGCCGACGCAGACGCCGATGTTGCCCGGCTCGGCACGGGTGTAGCCTTCGGCCATGTGCGAGGCGCCCTCGACGTGGCGGGCCAGCACGTGGTTGATGTTGCCCGACTTGCGCATTGCCGAGTAGAACGGGTTGATGGCCGCGCCCGGCACGCCGAATGCCGTGGTCACGCCTTCCTTCTCCAGCACGGCGATTGCCGCGTCGATTGCTCTCATCTTTGCCATGATCTTGTCTCCAGTGATGGTGTGAATTCCGTTGGAGTCGATCCTATTCCCGCAGGCGGGGTGGGATAAACAGAAGGGAGATCAGTTGATTCGATACCTGGGGTACGCAATATCGCCTTGGAAGCCAGATCGGACGGTCGGCGGGGGTACGCCGGGGTACGCAATTGGATATGTGGTGTGACGGTGCGGGCACGCAGCGCAGCGGTGGGTACGGGGCCGCGCCGGCCGGCCGCCGCAGCGCAGTGCGGCAAAATGGCGGGATTCCTCGCCATCCGGGCCGACCATGTATTCCAGGCTGCCGTCTACTTACGAACTGCTTGAAGCGCTTGCCGCCGTCCCGCCCGGGCCGGCCGCCTACCCTCCGGCGCCGGGCGGCCGCCTCGGGCGCGCGCTGTGGGTGGGCTTTATCGCGGCGCTGGTCGCGACCATCCTGAGTGGCGCGGCCCTGGCCGTCTGGCGGCTGTGGCTGAAGCACCCGGTGCCGCCGTGGTCGCTGCGGACCTTCGAGGCGCTGCTGGCCTTGTCGGCCGCCTGTTACGTCGGCGCCGGACTCACGCGCGCCGGCACCGTGCTGGCCACGCTGCGCCATCCGCTGCGCTGGCAGGCCGCCGAGATGGACCGCCACAGCGTGGCCGAGGATGCGCTGCTGCGCCGGTTGGCGCGCATCCCGCCACAGCAGCTGCAGGCGCGCCAGCGGCGTGTGGTGTTGCAACTGCGGTTGTGGGAAGGTGCTGCGCGCACCCTGGCAGGGCTGCTGGCACTGGCGCCGGCCGCGGCCGTGGTGGCGGCACTGCCGCGCCAGCAGGCCATGGCCGGGACGCTGCTGTGGCTCTACGGCGTGATGGTGGTGACCGGCGCGGCCTGCTACCTGTACCTGCACGTGCAATGCAGCCGGCCGCTGCGGCGGCTGGCCCATGTGCTGGGCGAAGCGGCCGAGATGAACGCGCAGGTCAGGGCGCGGGCGGCTCCGGCCGCCTGATTCCGCACCGGCTTGGGGTGACGCGGCATGCCCCTGGCAGCGGCCCTGACGCGGCCGTATGCGGATGCCGCGATCCTGCCCATCAGCCGCGCAGTGATGCCACATCCCCGGGGATGCCGCACAATGGCGCCCGGGAGACGAATATCCGATGGACAAACTCAAGCAAATCGAAGCCTTTATCGCCGTGGTGGAGCACGGCAGCATGGCGGCCGCGGCGCTCACGCAGAACGTGACGCCGGTGATGATCGGCCGCCGCATCAACGCGCTGGAAGCCCGCATCGGCGTCAAGCTGCTGCACCGGTCCACGCGCCGCATCGCCGTGACCGAGCAGGGCGCGGTGTTCATGGAGCAGTGCAAGAAGGCGCTGGCCGACCTGGACCGCGCCGAGATGCTGATCGCCGAAGGCAAGCACAAGGCCACCGGCCACCTGATCGTTTCGGCACCGGCGGCGTTCGGGCGCAAGCACGTGGCACCGCACGCGCCGGCGTTCCTCTCGGCCAACCCGGAAGTGCAGATCTCGTTCAACCTGACCGACCGCGTGGTCGACCTGGTGCGCGAAGGCTATGACGTCGGCATCCGCATCGGCGGCGCCATCGACCCGAACTTTGTCGCGATCAAGCTGGCCTCGAACAAGCGCGTGGTGTGCGGCACGCCGGCGTACTTCGCCAGGTACGGCGTGCCGCAGACGCTGGACGACCTGGCCCAGCACAACTGCCTGGCGTTCAACCTGCAGGGCGGCCAGCAGCGCGGCTGGTACTTCAGCCAGAACGGCAAGACCGTGACCGTGCGCGTCAACGGCAACCTGGACTGCAACGACGGCGAGCTGCTGCACCGCTGGACCGGCGAGGGCCTGGGCCTGGGCTGGCGCTCGACCTGGGAGATCCTGCCGCAGCTGGAAAGCGGCGAGCTGATCACGGTGCTGGACGAATACGCGCTGCCGGCCTACGACATCCTTGCCGTGTACCCGCAGCAGCGGCCGGTGCCGGCCAAGATCCGTTTCTTCATCGAGCACCTGAAGGCGCAGTTCGCGCGCCCGGGCTACTGGATGGACACGGCGGGCGGCAACTGAGGCCGCCGCCGAGCGCGATGCCGATCACAGCCTGGCTGGCCGACCTGGTGGTCATCGTGCACGGGCTGTTTATCCTGTTCGTGGTGGCGGGCGGCCTGCTGGTGTTGCGCTGGCCGCGTGTCGCATGGCTGCACCTGCCGGCGGCGGTGTGGGGCGTGCTGATCGAATGGTCCGGCTGGATCTGCCCGCTGACGCCGCTGGAAAACATGCTGCGCCGGGCCGCGGGACAGGCGGGCTACAGCGGCGGTTTTGTCGAGCGCTACCTGTTGCCGCTGATCTATCCGGCCGGGCTCACGCCCGCGGTGCAGCTGTGGCTCGGCGCGGTGGTGCTGGTGGTCAACGTGGTGGTCTATGCGTTGTGGTGGCGCCGCCGGCGAGCCGCGCGGCACCACCACTGAGCGGCTTGCTTCAGCCCGCCGGCTCGAAGCGCGGCGCGCGCTTCTGCATATTGGCCAGCACTGCCTCGCGCTGGTTGGGTGAGCCGACCAGCCGGTCCTGCTCGTCGGACTCGGCCTGCAGGATGGCGGCATTGTCGCCGCGCTCCACCACCGCCATCAGGCGCTTGGCCGCGCGGATCGCATCCGGGTTCTTCTGTGCCACCTGGCGCGCGGCTTCCAGCGCCGCGGCGCGCGGGTCGTCGGCGAGGTAGGTGCCCAGGCCCAGTTCGCAGGCTTCGGTGCCGCTCAGCACGCGCGCGCTGTAGATCAGCTCGCGCAGCACGTCGGGGCGCACCAGGCCGCGCGTGAGCACCATGCCGGCCATGTCGGGCACCAGCCCCCACTTCATTTCCATGACCGACAGCCTGGTATCGGGCGCGACGTAGCGTACGTCAGCGCCCAGCGCCACCTGCAGCCCGCCGCCGAAAGCCACGCCGTGGACCGCGGCGAAGACCGGCACCGGCAGTTCGCGCCAGACCATGCACGCGTACTGCGGCCGATTGGACATGCCGTTGGTACGCTTGCCGAGGCGGCCCGCGCCGATGCTGTCGTTGTGGGATTCGCCGCCACCGCCCGACAACATGCCCGCCATGCGGCCCATGTCCAGCCCCGCGCAGAAGGCGCGGCCCTCGCCTGACAGGACCACGGCGCGCAGGTCGGGCATGCGCGCCAGTTGCTCGCCGGTCTCGATCAGCGCGTCGAACATGGCCTGGTCGAGCGCGTTCATCTTGTCGGGGCGGTTCAGGCGGACGTCGGCGACGCCGTCTTCGATGGTGACGAGGATACGTTCGTTGCTGCTGGCGCTCATGCGCTGGCTCCTTGTGATGCGGGTTCTCAACGGCCCTTGAACTGGGGCTTGCGCTTCTCCATGAAGGCGGCTACGCCTTCCTTGCAGTCATCGCTGCGGCTGGCGCGCGACTGCAGCGTGGCTTCCACTTCGAGCTGCGCGGCCAGGTCGTTGTCGAAGCTCTGGTTGAGGGCTTCCTTGATCATGCCGTAGGCCATGGTCGGCATGGTGGCCAGGTGGCGGGCCAGCTTGCCGGCCTCGTCCTGCAGCGCGTCGTCGGCGTGGACCTTCCACACCAGGCCGATGCGCTGGGCCTCCTCGGCATCGATCTTCTCGGCCAGGATGGCCAGCGCGCGGGCGCGCATCTCGCCGGCATAGCGCGGCACGAAGTAGGTGCTGCCGGCGTCCGGGACCAGGCCGATCTTGGAGAAGGCCTGCAGGAAGCTGGCCGAGCGGGCCGCCAGCACCACGTCGCCCGCCAGCGCCAGGCTCATGCCGGCACCGGCGGCCACGCCGTTGACCGCGGTGACGACCGGCTTGGGCATCTGGCGCAGCGCCATGATGATCGGGTGGTAGCGCTCGCGCAGCAGCGTGCCGGAATCGGAGATGCCATCCTTGCCGCGCGCGGCAAGGTCGGCGCCGGCGCAGAAGCCGCGCCCCGCGCCGGTGATCAGCACGGCGCGCACGCCGGCATCGCCGGCGGCGCGCTCAACGCCCTCGCGCAGCTCGCGCATCAGGTCGCCGTTCATCGCGTTGAGCACGTCCGGGCGGTTCAGGGTCAGCGTGGCCACGCCTTCGCTGGCTTGATAGAGGACGGATGCCGTCATGGGTGGTTCTCCTTGTTGCTTGGTCGTGGTTCGGTGCGGGTGCGGAAACTTACTGCGGCTTCTTCAGCGCGTCGGCGGAGGCGTCGCCCAGCTTGCTGCCGCCGTCGCAGTCGAGGATGGTGCCGGTGACGTAGTGCGCGTTGTCGCTGCTCAGGTACATCGCGGCATCGGCGATATCGTCCTTGGTGCCGTAGTCGCGCAGCGCCAGGCGGGCCTTGTAGCGCGCCTCCATCTCGGCCGTGGGCGCCAGCCGCGCCATGCCTTCGGTGTCGGCGATCGGGCCGGGCGAGATGCCGTTCACGCGCACGCCGGCCGGGCCCCATTCCATCGCCAGGCACTTGATCAGCATGTTGATGCCGGCCTTGGCGGCGCAGGCATGGGCCTGGAACATCATGGCGTTGACCGCCTGCGGCGCGGTGATCGCGATCAGCGACGCACCCGGCTTGGCCAGGTGGTCGAAGCTGGCGCGGAACACGTTGAAGGTGCCGAGCAGGTCGATATCGACCACCGTCTTGAAGGCATTGGCCGACATGCCGACCACGGGCGCGAGGAAGTTGCCCGCGGCGCCGGAGATCACCACGTCGATCGGTCCCAGTTTGTCCTGGGCGCGTGCGAAGGCCGCTTCCACTGCGGCATAGTCGCGCACGTCGGCGGCCATGCCGATGGCGGTGCCGCCGGCCGCGGTGATGGTGTCGGCGGCGGCCTGGATGCGCTCGGCGGTGCGGCTGATCAGCGCCAGCTTCGCCCCGGCGCGCGCGAAGCCGTGCGCGATGCCGAGGTTGATGCCAGAGGAGGCGCCGGCGACGAATACGGTCTTGCCGGCAAAGGCGTCGGGGCGGAAGGCACTGGGCATGGGAAGTCCTCTCGATCGATGGTCATGCGATGCGGGCCGCGATCCGGCGTCAGGCAGGACCGTGGCGTTGTGAAATGCAGGGGAGAGCTAGCGCCGGCGGCGTGGCTGCAGCGCAGGTATCGCGCGATGGCGCATGACGGTCTCCATGTTTCTGTTCTGGTGTGCGTCCGCCCCGGATCCTGCGGGGGGCGGCGCCAGCCTCTGGCTCGGGCCTCCGGCATCCTAACCCGAAGCCGGGATTCGATCTCGCGTATTGCCGGCAATGCCGGCCACCGCGGACGCAACAATGGCGGCGCCGGGAATGCCTTCCGGGCGCTGCAACTAGCTGGCGGGAAAGGAAAAAACGGGTGCGGGACTGCGTCGCGGCCAGGCGGCGGGACAGGGCGCCATTCCGCAGCGCAAAACCCAGTCCTCAGAAAAAAGAAAGCCCGCACACCGTTGCAGCGTGCGGGCGGCCTTCCGACGATGAGGTGCCGGAAGGCAGAGTGCTCATGAAGTGCGCCCCCGCGTCTTCATGGCGGGGTCAAGTGTGCGCGCGGGCGGCAGTGGCCGCTTTGACTCACGTCAAGCAGACGCCTACGCGAGCAGCGCGGTCACCAGGTCCTTGCCGCGCGACACCGGCGCGGTTTCCTCGAAATGCAGCGCACCTTCCACGTGGCCCAGGTGGTCCACCATCAGCGTGACGGCCCGCTCGACATCGCCGGCACGGGCGGCCTCGATGAATTCGCGGTGCTCGTCCGACGAGCAGGCCGCGTCGCGGCGCGACTGGTACAGCATGGTGATGACCGCGCTGCGCGTCGACAGCTCGCGCATCATCTCGGTCAGCACGCCGTTGCCGACCACCTCGGCCAGCACGATATGGAAGTCGCCCAGCAGCCGGGTGCGCACCTGCGCATCGTTGCCACCCAGCGCCTTGCGTTCGGCCGCCAGGTGGCGGTCGATGCGCTTGTAGTCGGCCGGGGTCGCCTTGGCAACGAACTCGCGCGCCAGCGCCGCTTCCAGGATGCGGCGCACCGCGAAGACCTCGCGCGCCTCCTCGGCGCTGGGCTTGGCCACGAAGGCACCCTTGTCGGGCACGATCTGGATGACCTTGTCCTTGGACAGCATCAGCAGCGCCGCGCGCACCTTGGTGCGGCTGACGCGGTAGACACTGGCCAGGGCCTCCTCGCGCAGCTTGGTGCCGGGCGGCAGGCGGTGCGAAACGATGGCCGCGACAATGTCTTCGGCGATCGCTTCGGCGGTCATGTCAGGATCGATATGCTCGGGCATGGCAGCGCACTTGCGCAGGGGCTGCGCGGTTGGGGAGATGGCATGATTCTATCGCCCCGGCGCAGGGACCGGAGAACCGGCGGTAACGCCGTCCTCCGCCATCGCGGCCAGGCCAGCATCCAGGTCGGTCGCCTCGATGGCGCCGTTGAGCACGCCATGGGCCCGTTCGCGGTCGATATCCTTCTCCCAGGCGGCCACCACCACGGTCGCCACGCAGTTGCCGATCAGGTTGCCCAGTGCACGCGCGATGCCGATGAACCAGTCCACCGACAGCACCAGCACCAGCCCGATGGCGGGAATCGCCGGGTGTGCCGACAGCGTCGCGGCCAGGATCACGATGGCCGAGCCGGGGATGCCGTGCGCGCCCTTGGAGGTGACCAGCGCCACCGCCAGGATGCCGAGCAGGTCGCCCATCGCCAGCGGCGTGTTGGTCGCCTGCGCGATAAAAACCGCGGCCAGCGTCAGGTAGATCGAGAACGCATCCAGGTTGAACGAGTAGCCGGTCGGGATCACCAGGCCCACCACCGACTTCTTGATGCCCATGAACTCCAGCTTCTTCATCACCTGCGGCAGCACGCTGTCGGACGAGGCCGTGCCCAGCACCACCAGCAGCTCGGCGCGCAGGTAGCGGATCAGCTTGATCACCGAGAAGCCGCACACGCGCATGATGGTGCCCAGCACCACCAGCACGAACACGATCACCGCGCCGTAGAACAGGAATACCAGGAAGCCGAGCTGCTTGAGCGAGCCGATGCCGTACTTGCCCACGGTGAAGGCCACCGCGCCCAGCACGCCCAGCGGCGCCAGCTTGATGATGAAGCCCATCATCTTGAACAGCGTATGCGAGAAGGTGTCGATCAGCCTGACCAGCGGCCGGCCCGGCTCACCCACCAGAGACAGCGCGCAGCCGAACAGGATCGACACCAGCAGCACCTGCAGCACGTCGCCGTTGGCAAAGGCGCCGAACACGGTATTGGGGATCAGCTTGAGCAGGAAGTCGACCGTGCCCTGGTCCTTCACCTTGGTCGCGTTGTCGATAAATCCGGCGATGGCCGACGCATCGAGCGAACGCGGGTCGACATTCATGCCGACGCCGGGCTGAAACACATAGGCCAGCAGGATGCCCAGCGCCAGCGCGATGGTGGTGACGATCTCGAAGTACACCACCGCCTTGATGCCGACGCGGCCGACCTTCTTCAGCTCGCCGGCGCCGCAGATGCCGGCCACCACCACGCAGAACACGATCGGGCCGATCAGCATCTTGATCAGCTTGATAAAGGCATCGCCAAGCGGCTTGAGCTTGGCGGCGAATTCAGGGAATGCCAGGCCGAGTGCCGTGCCAATTACCAGGGCAATCAGCACCTGGCCAAACAGCGAACGGGTGAAGCGGATGTGCAAACGGGGCTGGGGGGCGCCGGGGCGGGGCTGCGAGGGAACTGCATGCTGCATGGTTGTCTCCGTACCGGGCCGGTCCGGCGCCTGTCCATTGGCTGGCGCTGGCTGGCCCATCTGATCCAGGAATCACCGGCGGCCCCGTACTGCTCTACTGGCGGGTGGCTGCCGGCCTTACGTTCCGTGCTGGCTTCCGGGTCGGGAGCGCGCCACTTCGCGGATGGCCCCCCTGTTGAGGCGGAATCCACGCAATCGCCTGTCCGGACCGGATTGTCCGCGGCAAATTGTCTGAACGTGGAAGCGAATATAGTGCATATCATTTTTGTATGCAATTTTTGAATTCACTGTGCTAACATGAATCGCACAGAATAGAGCTTCGGCCCGGGCGCCACGCCCGCGCCGGCAGGCCTTGCGGCAGACGCCGGCGGGTCTTGCCGGACCACCCGCCGCGGCGTTCACGCACTTCCAGCAGGAGACAACGCATGGCAGCAAATCCGTCGCCGTCCGCCGCAGAGACTGGCACGCGCATCATGGCCTGGGCCGACGCCCTGGCCGTCCACACCGAGCAGCCCGGCATGCTCACCCGTACCTACCTGACCGAGGCCCACCACGGCGCCGCCGCGCAGCTGACCGAATGGATGCAGCAGGCCGGCATGACGGTGCGGCGCGACGCCGCCGGCAACGTGATCGGCCGCTATGAGGGCACCTCGCCCGATGCGCCGGCGCTGCTGACGGGCTCGCACTTCGACACCGTGCGCGACGGCGGCCGCTATGACGGCAACCTCGGCGTGATCCTGCCGATCGCGTGCGTGGCCGAATGGAACCGCCAGGGCAAGCGCTTCCCGTTTGCGATCGAGGTGGTCGGCTTTGCCGAGGAAGAGGGCGTGCGCTTCAAGGCCACGCTGCTGGGCAGCCGCGCCATCGCCGGCACCTTCGACAACAACGTGCTGGACAACGTCGACGACAGCGGCAAGACCATGCGCCAGGTGATGCGCGAGGCCGGTTTCGACGCCACTGCCTTGCCCGCCGCCAGGCATGACAGCAGCAAGGTCGCGGCCTTCATCGAAGTCCACATCGAACAAGGTCCGGTGCTGCTCAATGAAAACCTGCCGGTGGGCGTGGTGACCGCAATCTCCGGCGCCACCCGCTTTATCGTCGAGCTCGAAGGCCTGGCCGGCCACGCCGGCACGGTGCCGATGGACATGCGCCGCGACGCCGCCATGGCCGGGGCCGAGATCGGCCTGTATATCGAGAAGCGCTGCGGCGGCAAGCCGGGCCTGGTCGGCACGGTCGGCCAGTTCAACGTGCCCAACGGCGCCGCCAACGTGGTGCCGGGCCGCGCCGTGTTCTCCATCGACATCCGCGCCGGCGCTGACGCCGAGCGCGAGGCCGCCGTCAACGACGTGCTGGCCGAGATCGAGCGCGTGTGCGCGCGCCGCAACGTGCGCACGCAGGTGCGCAAGACCCATGAGGCCAAGAGTGTTCCCTGCGCCCCGTGGCTGCAAGAGCAATGGGCCGCCGCGATTGCCCGCCAGGGCGTGCCGGTGCGCCACCTGCCGTCGGGCGCCGGCCACGACGCCATGGCCATTGCCGCCATCGCCGACGTCGCCATGCTGTTCGTGCGCTGCGGCAACGGCGGCATCAGCCACCATCCCACCGAAACCATGACCGCCGAGGACGCCGCCCTGTCCGCGCGCGTGTTCAGCGATTTCGTCGAGCACTTCCGCCTGCCGCAGTAAGCCAGCGCAGATTCCCCGGAACCCACCCGAACCCCTCCGTAGTTGAGAGAACAAGTCATGACCGCACGAGACAATATGAACCCCACTGAAACCACGCTGACGCAGTTCATCGACCAGCACCGTCCGGAACAGGAAGCCTTCCTGGCCGAACTGGTCAAGGTGCCCTCGGACAACCCCGCAGGCGACTGCGACGCCCATGGCAAGCGCGCCAAGGAACTGCTGGAGGGCCTGGGCTTCACGGTGGAGGCGCACAAGGTGCCGGACGAGCTGGTGAAGGCAGCCGGCATGATCAGCGCCACCAACCTGATCGTGCGCAAGCAGTTCGGCACGGGCGGCCCGACCATCGCCATGAACGCCCACGGCGACGTGGTGCCCCCGGGCCTGGGCTGGACCAAGGACCCGTACGGCGGTGAAGTGGCCGACAGCGAGCACGGCCCGGTCATGTACGGCCGCGGCGTGGCGGTATCCAAATCTGACTTCGCCACCTACACCTACGCCGTGCTGGCGCTGATGGAAGCAGAGAAGCAGGGCGCCAGGATCAACGGCGCGGTCGAGCTGCAGTTCACCTATGACGAGGAAACCGGCGGCGACATCGGTCCCAAGTTCCTGCTCGACAACAACCTGAGCAAGGCCGACTACGCCATCTCGGCCGGCTTCTCGTACGGCATCACCTCGTCCCACAACGGCTGCCTGCACGTCGAAGTGACGGTCAAGGGCAAGCAGGGCCACGCCGCCATGCCGCATACGGGCGTGGATGCGATCGAAGCCGCCACCCACATCCTGCAAGCCATCTACGGCCTGCGCGCCGAGCTGGCCACGCGCAAGTCGAAGGTGCCGGGCATCGACACCGCCACGCTGAACGTCGGCCTGATCAAGGGCGGCATCAATACCAACGTGGTGCCTGACCTGGTGACCTTCCGCGTCGACCGCCGCATGATCCCCGAGGAAATCGGCTTCGACGCCGAAGGCGAGATCCGCGCCGTGGTGGAAAAGGCCGCCAAGGACCGTCCGGGCATCGAAGTGAAGGTCGAGCGCATCATCCTGGCCGAGCCGCTGTCGGAACTGCCGGGCGTGGAAAAGCTGATCGGCGCGCTGAAGAGCCGTGCCGAGTCCGTATTCGGCGTGGAGATCCCGGTGCAAGGCGTGCCGCTCTACACCGACGCGCGCCACTACACCAAGCGCGGCATCCCGACCGTGCTGTACGGCGCCGGCCCGCGCACGCTGATGGAAGCCCGCGGCCATAACTCGGACGAGAACCTGCGCCTGAACGACCTGAACCGCGCGACCAAGGTGGTGGCGCTGGCGCTGTCGGACCTGATGAAGTAAGTCATTTCGATTGAGCCGGACCGCCAACAGGCAGTCGGCCAACGCAAAAGCGCCACGGAGACCCCGTGGCGCTTTGCTTTCTTGTTCTCAAGCTTTCCGCAATATCGCGGCACACCACGCGGCGGACTCTGCTTCCACCTGCTCATTCGGAATGCCGATGCCGGCACGCATCGAAGCCCTGCCTTCCTCAATCATCTGCTGGAAAAGGACCTCCTCGTCGCGTGCCTGCCGGCGCCGCGCCAGATACTCGCGCACCAGCGCTTCAGCAACCTGCGAGGTGGTAAGGCGCCCAGCCGCGGCCTCGGCTATGAATGCGTCACGTAATTGCGGGTTCAGCGTGAGAATGAACGGGGCTTCTTCCGACACCAGCATGTCCAATGTCCTTGTAATGACGAAGAATAGGCATTGTCGATACCAGGGCACCTGCGCGACTATGGGACACGTCTGAACTTGCCGCGGCCGATTCCTCCTACGCCGGCAGCGTCGTCGCCCCCACCCCCAGCACCCGCTGCATCAGCACCGTATCGATCCATTGCCCGTGCTTGAACCCCACCGCTTCCAGCCGGCCGACGGTGCGGAAGCCCAGGCGCTCATGCACGGCCAGCGAACCGGCGCCTTCGCCGCCGGCGGTGCAGGCGATCACGGCGACCATCTGGCGCCAGGGACCGGTCTCGCAGCGGGCGACCAGTTCGGCCAGCAGGGCCTGGCCCAGGCCCTCGCCGACGCGGCGGTGGTCGATATAGATCGAATCCTCGATGGCAAAGCGGTAGGCGCTGCGCGCGCGGTAGGACGATGCATAGGCATAGCCCAGCACCTCGCCGTCGCGCACGGCGACCAGGTAGGGCAGGCCCTTGCGGTGGACTTCGGCAAAACGCAGCTGCATCTCGTCCAGGCTCGGCGGCGTTTCCTCGAACGAGGCGCGGCCGTGCAGCACATGGTGCGCGTAGATGGCGTGGATGGCAGGAACGTCGGCGGGTGTGGCGTCGCGCAGGGTGAAGGGTTTGCGCGTGCCGGCGGACGGCGTCGTGGCGGAAACGGTAGTGGAAGTCATCGGGAATGGCGCCCTATGCAAGGACTTGGGGCAACGCAGGATGCGTGCCGGCCACTTGCACCAGCGTGATGCTGCGCGAGGGCCGGTGTCTTGTATATAGTGCGGATTGATTTGCACCGCATTAGTGCCAACGCCCCGGGGCGGGGCACGGCAACGACAAGAAAGGACCCTGCCATGATCACCATCTACCACAACCCCCGCTGCTCCAAGTCGCGCGAAACGCTCGCCCTGGTCCAGGCCGCCAGCGAGCGGCTGGGCGAACCGGTGGAAATCGTGGAATACCTGAAAGAGCCGCCGTCGCTGGCCACGCTGCGCCAGTTGCACACCATGCTGGGCGTGCCGGTACGCGAGATGCTGCGCGACAACGAAGCGCCGTACGCCGATCTGGGCCTGGCCGATCCTGGCCTGACCGAGGCCGAGCTGCTGGCCGCCGTGGCCGACAACCCGATCCTGCTGCAGCGTCCGGTGGTGGTGCGCAACCGCCGCGCCGCGATCGGCCGGCCGCCCGAGAACGTGGCGCCGCTGCTGGCCTGAGCCAGCCCATGCACGGCACCAAATAAAACCGGCCCCCACGTGGTGGGGGCCGGCCGGTGCTTGAGGCAAACAGCTTCAGGCGGGTCGTCTAATGAACACCCAGCCAGTGCATGGCCTCCTGACCGAAAGCGATGGCCGCCAGTACGACCAGTAGCACCACCAGCGTCACCGTGCTGACGTATAGCGTGGCCTTGGCGACTTCGGCGTCCTCATCCGAGGTGTGGCGATGGGTGATAGGTGTGGCGCCCCGCGTGGCATGCGGCCAATGGATCCGGCCGGCCAGGTCTCTCAAGTGCAGGTCGGTATGAAAACGCATGATCGACACCTCCTCGGCAGGCGCCGCGCGATCCGGGCAACATGGCTCAAACGGCATATGGCGTGGCTGCGCAAGTGCGCCGGATAGTCTGTGGCTCGTTTCGCCCGGTACGCCATATCCGCTTCTACTATAGGCGCGCTGGCGTGGGATGCGAACGCAAAGCCTGCAAGGGGCGTGCCGCCGTGGCTGCCGCGGCGCAGCAACCGTTCAGGGCTGCCCGGACGAAGGTGAGGGCTCGCTAGCGTCCGCTGCGGCATCGGACGCCAGGCTGGCCAGTGCGGCCTCGCGCTCACGCAGCGTAGCGAGCATGTTGCAGAACAGCGCACCCTGTTCGAGCGCATCGTCCAGCGCCACATGGGTGTGCGGCAGCGGATCCATCCAGGCGGCCGGGAAGGCCGCCTTGACGGTCTTGCGGTAGGGGCGCCCGGTCAGCGCAAAGCCCAGCGTCTTGATGTCGAGGGCGGCCCAGCCAAAGGGCGAGCGCCCGGCGAACCGCATCATGTACCAGAACATCCAGGTGAAATCGAAGCCGGCCGGAAAGGCCACGAAGACCGGCTTGCCGGGCAGGCTCTCGACCCATTCGACATAGCGGACCATGGCGTCCTCGGGGCGCTGCAGGTCGCGCCGGCAGGCGCTCCAGGCTTCGGGCTGGGTTTGCCACCACTGCATCTGCACCGGGTGGCCGGCGGCGCCGGGCAGGGTCTCGAGGTTGGCGGAGAACGTGCCCACCACGGTCTTGTCCGCCAGCATTGCCGCGGACGCGAACGACAGCATCGAATGCGGGCCCGGGATCGGGCCGTCGGCTTCCACGTCGGTGCTGACGTAGATCTCCGGGCGGGTGTCGGGCACCTGTCGCTTGGCCACGGCCTCAGCCCACGTCGGTCAGGTGATCGGCCACGAACGGGTTGTTGCGGCGTTCCTCGCCGAAGGTGGAGACCGGGCCGTGCCCGGGAATGAAAGTCACGTCCTCGCCCAGCGGCCACAGCCGCGTGCGGATCGAGCGGATCAGATCGGCATGGTTGCCGCGCGGGAAGTCGGTGCGGCCGATCGAGCCGGCGAACAGCACGTCGCCCACCACCGCCAGCCGGTTGGCGCGCGAGAAGAACACCACGTGGCCGGGCGTGTGGCCGGGGCAGTGGTAGACCTCCAGCGTCTCGTTGCCGAACTGCACGGTGTCGCCGTTCTCCAGCCAGCGGTCTGGCTCGAAGCTCTCGGCGTGGCCGAAGCCGAAGCGGCGCGTCTGCTCGGGCAGCTGCTCGATCCAGAAGCGCTCGTCCTGCTGCGGGCCTTCGATGGGGATATCCAGCTCGCGCGCGAGCGCTGCGGCGCCGGCGCAGTGATCGACATGGCCATGCGTCAGGAAGATCTTTTCCAGCGTGACGCCTTGCTCCCTGACCGCCTCACGGATGCGATCCAGGTCGCCGCCGGGATCGCAGACCGCGGCGCGGCCGGTGCTTTCATCGATCAGCAGCGAACAGTTTTGCTGGAAGGGCGTGACGGGAATGAGCAGGGCTTTCATGGACGATTTCTTGTGCGCCGGGCGCCTTCTGGCCGGGCGCCACGGAGTGGCCCGCACGGACGGCGGGCGGTGCCCAGCATTGTAGCGCCGGGCGGCGATTCACCGCCCGCGATGCAAGTCGTGTGCTTTATGCATTACCCGCGCGAAAGCCCCGTCTCGGGCGGGAATCCCTTGCCACAAGCGGGATTCCGGGCAGATAGGTCATGATCGTGCGAAATCGCACAGATTTCGTAACAAAATGAAAGAGATAGTCGTAAAGAGTCAATGTTAGACTGCCGCCCATGTTACGGATCTCCGCTCTCGTTAAGCGCTGGCAACGGCTGGCCAAGCTCGGCGCATGCACCGCATGTGCCGTGGTGCTGGCCGCCTGTGCCACGCCCCCTGAAGGCGACAACGCAAGCAACGACAACGCTGGCGCCGTGCCCACGCGCGCGGCAAAGAACGGCAAGGCCGGCAAGACCGATCGCACCGACGCAGACAACAAGTCCGCGCGCGCCTCGGGCGGCGGCAGCTGGAACCTGTTCGGCTATGACGCGGATGAAGGCCGCAGCGGCAGCTCGCTGGACGGCCTGCGCGCCGACATCGGCACGTTCGAGCAGCGCGGCGTTTCGTCCTGGTACGGCAAGGGCTTCCATGGCCGCAAGACCGCCAACGGCGAACGCTTCGACATGCGCGCCATGACCGCCGCCCATCCGACGCTGCCGCTCGACAGCTGGGTGCTGGTGCGCAACCTGCGCAACAACAAGGTTGCAGTGCTGCGCATCAATGACCGCGGGCCATACCACGGCAACCGCGTGCTGGACGTGTCCTACGGCGCCGCGCGCCGCCTGGGCTTTGTCGAACGCGGCGCCACCAACGTCGAAATCCGCCGCCTGACGCGCACCGAAGTGGCCGCGCTGGGTCCGCAGATCGATGCCGGCGGCACCGAGGCCGGCGACGGCAGCGGCGACGACGACGTATCCGTGCCGGAACTGGCCAACTCGCTGGCGCCCGCCAAGGCGCGCAAGTCGACCAAGGCCGGCGGCAAGACCGTCAAGCGCACACGGCGCTGACCAGGGCAGCGCCGCCGCATGCCGCCGCGCGCTGACACCTCTGCTTTACCTTCCTCCTCCCGATCCCGGGATCACGCACGCACCGCGTCAGTCCTCTGCCTGCCCCGCGCGCTGCGCCAGCGCCAGCTGGTAGAGCGCATCGGTGCCGGCGCCGGTGATGGCGGCCGCCAGCTTGGCGGCGCGCTTGGCCGGCAGTTCCGCCAGCAGCAGCGCCAGCACGCGCTGGGCCTCGGCATCCGGCAAGCCATCCGCGGCAGTTGCGGCGCCAGCGCCTTCCACCACCAGCACGAATTCCCCCTTGGCCCGGTTCGGGTCGGCGGCCAGCCAGGCCGGCGCCTGCGCCACGGGCAGCACAGCGATGTCCTCGAACAGCTTGGTCAGTTCACGCCCGACCAGCAGCCGGCGCTCGCCTGGCAGGCCCGCGGCCAGCGCGGCCAGCGTGTCGGCAATGCGGTGCGGCGCCTCGTAGCAGACCCAGGCGTGGTCCAGCGCCGCCAGCCGGGCGATGGCCTCGGTGCGCGCCTTGGGCTTGCTGGGCAGGAAGCCGACAAAGGTGAAGCGGCCTTCGCCGGCATCGAGCATGTCGCCCGCCACCGACAGCGCGGCCACCGCGGCACTGGGGCCGGGCAGTGGCACCACCGGATGGCCGGCGGCGCGCACCGCCTCGACCAGGCGCGCACCCGGGTCGGAGATGCCCGGCGTGCCGGCGTCGGAGACGTAGGCGATGCGCTCGCCGGCCGCCAGGCGCGCCGCGATGCGGCCCGCGGCCTCGCGCTCGTTGTGCTCGTGCACGGCCACCAGCGGCCGCTGCAGGCCCACGCGCGACAGCAGCTGGCCGGTATTGCGGGTGTCTTCGCAGGCCACGGCGTCGGCCAGGCCGAGCACATGCAGCGCGCGCAGCGACAGGTCGGCGACGTTGCCGATGGGCGTGGCCACGACATAAAGGGTGCCGGCCGGGTAGGACTGGCTGGCCGCCAGGGAGATCCAGTCACTCATGCTTGAGAACTTCCGTTGATGCCATCATTCAAATCCACCACGCAGTTGCAAAACACACAGCTACGCGGTGCGCAGGCGGAGGACCGGGCCCTGGCACACCTGCGGCGCCAGGGCCTGGAGCCCGTGGTGCGCAATTATCGCTGCAAAGGCGGCGAGATCGATCTGGTCATGCGCGCGCCGGACGGCACGCTGGTGTTCGTTGAGGTGCGCCAGCGCAGCGGCCGGGGCTTCGGCGGCGCGGCCGCCAGCGTCACGCCGGCCAAGCAGCGGCGCGTGCTGCTGGCAGCAGCGCACTACCTGGCCACGCTGGCGCAGGTGCCGCCGTGCCGCTTCGACGTGGTGGCCCTGGAACCCGGCCGGCTGGACTGGCTGCAGCATGCCTTTGACCAGGATGCCGCCGGGGCTGGTTCATAATGCGCGGCAGACCCTAAGGTACGATCCGCGGATCGCAATGGCAACAACAAGGCCCCAGAGCCATGAGTATCGACAGTATCCAGCAACAGTTTCTAGACAGCGCCGAGACCAAGCGACAGGCCGCGGCGGTGATGGCCCCCTATATCGACGCCGCCGTGGAACGCATGGTCGGCGCGCTGACCAGCGGCAACAAGATCCTGGCCTGCGGCAACGGCGGCTCCGCAGCCGATGCGCAGCACTTTGCCGCCGAACTGGTCGGGCGCTTCGAGCGCGAGCGCCCCGGCCTGGCCGCGATCGCGCTGACCACCGACAGCTCGATCCTGACCGCGATCGGCAACGACTATGACTTCAGCAAGGTGTTTTCCAAGCAGGTCGAGGCGCTGGGCCAGCCCGGCGACATCCTGCTGGCGCTTTCCACCTCGGGCAATTCTGCCAACGTGATCGCCGCCATCGAAGCCGCGCGCCAGCGCGAGATGGCCGTGGTTGCGCTGACCGGCAAGGGTGGCGGCACCATCGCCGGCCTGCTCGATGAATTCGA
The DNA here is from genome assembly GCF_000389805.1 of Cupriavidus sp. GA3-3. Lineage (NCBI taxonomy): Bacteria > Pseudomonadati > Pseudomonadota > Betaproteobacteria > Burkholderiales > Burkholderiaceae > Cupriavidus > Cupriavidus sp. GA3-3. The sequence continues at coordinate 15,515 of NZ_KB944486.1, read as the reverse complement.
TATCCACCTGTGCGTGCCGAGCGAGCGCACCGCGCGCATCCAGGAAGTGCACCTGCTGACCCTGCATTGCCTGTGCGACGGCATCGACGAGGCACTGCTCGGGGAAGCCTGATGCTGCCTTCCTCCCATTCCCAACATCCAGCCACAGCAAGGACCGCATGACGAACCTGCCCACTACGCAAGCCCCCCGGAACGGCGCCGGCGCGCGCCATCCTTCCCGCACCGCCGGCCTTGGCCGCGCCAGCCTGGCCGCGGCGGCCGTGCTGGTCTGCGCCACCCAGCTCGCCGGCTGCTTCCCCGTGATCGCCGGCGCCATGGGGACCGGCGTGGCCATGGCCACCGACCGCCGCCCGGCCGCCACCCAGACCGTGGACCGCGGCCTGCAGCTCGAGGCCGAGAACACCATCAACTCGCGCTACCGCGGCCAGGCCCGCGTCAACGTGACCGTGTTCAACCGCAAGGTGCTGCTGACCGGCGAAGCCAGCAACGACACCGTCAAGCAGCAGGTCGAGCAGTATGTGCGTGGCCTGCAGAATGCGCGCGTGGTGATCAATGAGCTCGAGGTCGTCAACTCGCCGGGCTTCATGACCCAGAGCCAGGACGCCTACCTGACCAGCAAGGTCAAGACCCTGCTGATGACCGCCGACGGCGTGCCGTCCAACTCGATCAAGGTCACCACCGAGAAGAGCGTGGTCTACCTGCTGGGCGTGGTCACCGCCGCCGAGGGCGACCGCGCCACCGACGTGGCGCGCAATGCCTCGGGCGTGACCAAGGTGGTCAAGGCCTTCGACTACGTCAACGACACCGAGCGCGCGCGCCTGGACTCGGCTTCCACCTCGCAGAACCCGTCGTTCGACGGCAATGTCGGCACGCCGGCGCCGGTGCAGTCGGTGCCGGGCGTGGGCGGTCCGATCGATGCGCCGGCCGGGGCCGCCACGGGCACCACCGCGACCACCAGCCCGGTCGCCGCACCGGTGACTTCGCCGGTGACGCTGCCGCCGGGCCGCAACCTGCCCTGAGCACGCGCCCGGCCCAGCTTCCCGGGCCGGTTCCGACGGCGTCCGCTCATGCGGACGCCGTTTGTCCTTCTGCGGTTTTCACCGCACACGGTCCCTGCCCGATGTGCTACGGTAGCCACGCCGGCCGCCCCCAAGCGGAACCCAGCGCCGGCCCTACACGGAGCGAGACCATGACAATCTTCCCCCGGCCCGCTGTGTTGCTGCGGCTGGCGCTGCTGGCCGCGGCGCTGTGCGGCGCCCAGCCGGCGCTGTCGGCAGACAGCGCCGCCCCTGCCACCGATGCCGCGCTGCGTGCGCGCAGCCAGGCCGCCGCCTGCACCAGCTGCCACGGCCCTGCCGGGCGCGCGCCGGCGGGCAGCACGATCCCGCCGCTGGCCGGCCGCCCGCAGGCGGAACTGGCCGCGCAGATGCAGGCCTTCAAGGCCGGCACGCGGCCGGCCACGGTGATGCACCAGATTGCCAAGGGTTACAGCGACGACCAGATCGCGGCCATCACGGCGTGGTTCGCCGCGGTGCGCTGACAGCGGGGACTACCATGCAAAGACGAAGCTTCCTGGGCGCCGCGGGCGCCGCAGTACTGGGTTCGGTCGGGGTCGGGTCGGCACGCGCCGCGGCGCCGGCCAGGGTGGTGGTGGTGGGTGGTGGCTACGGCGGCGCCACCGCCGCGCGCTACCTGCGCGAGTGGAGCGGCCAGGCGATCGAGGTCACGCTGGTCGAACCCAATCCGGCCTTTATCTCCTGCCCGCTGTCGAACCTGGTGCTCGGCGGCAGCCGGCAGCTGGCGGACCTGACCTTGCCGTACGACGCGCTGGTGCGCCGCCACGGCGTGCGGCTGGTGCGCGATACCGCCGTGGCCATCGACCCGGCCAAACGGACCGTGCGCCTCGCGGGCGGCGCCACGCTGCCCTACGACCGCCTGCTGCTGTCGCCCGGCGTCGAAATGATGAGCGATGCGCTGCCCGGGCTGAAGCAGCCCGGCGGCGACCAGGTCCTGCACGCCTGGAAGGCGGGCCCGCAGACCGTTGCGCTGCGCCGCCAGCTGGAGGCCATGCCGGACGGCGGCACCTATGCCATCAGCGTCCCGCTGGCGCCCTACCGCTGCCCGCCGGGACCCTACGAGCGCGCCTGCCAGGTGGCGTACTACTTCAGGCAGCACAAGCCGCGCAGCAAGGTGCTGATCCTGGACGCCAACCCCGACATCACCTCCAAGGCCGGGCTGTTCCGCAAGGTGTGGGCGTCGCAGTACCCGGGCATGGTGGAATACCGGCCGCAGTTCAACGCGGTGGATGTGGACCCCGCCACGCGCACGCTCAAGTTCGAGGTGCAGGACGACGAGCGTGCCGACGTGCTCAACGTGCTGCCACCCCAGCGCGCCGGTGCGATCGCGGTGTCGGCGGGGCTGGCCACGGCCAATGGCAAGTGGTGCGAGGTGGACTTCGTCACCTTCGAGTCGCGCGCCGCGGCCAATATCCACGTGATCGGCGATGCCATCCAGATCGCGCCGCTGATGCCCAAGTCGGGCCATATGGCCAACCAGCATGGCAAGGTCGCGGCCGCGGCCATGGTCGCGCTGCTGTCGGGCCGGGCACCCGACCCGCAGCCGCTCTACAACAACACCTGCTACAGCTTCACCTCCGACCGCGAGGCGGTGCACGTGGCCAGCGTGCATCGCTATGACGCGGCGCAGAAGACCATGGTCACGGTGCCGGGATCGGGCGGGCTGTCGGAGGCGCCGAACCAGCTCGAAGGCGACTACGCACTGGCATGGGCCAAGGGCATTTGGGCGGAGATGCTGGGGTAGGTGCAGGGCGGGCCATGCCCCGAAGGCCGGGGGCTGCTACCCTACGGGTTTTGTCCGGCACTGTGCCGGGCCGCGCCCCCAGCCCCCTCATGCAAGCCAGAGACCGTCTACTCGCCCTCGCCATCGTCTGCGTCTGGGGCGTCAACTTCGTCGTCATCAAGGTTGGCCTGGCGGACATGCCGCCGATGCTGCTGGGTGCGCTGCGCTTCCTGCTGGTGGCGTTCCCGGCGATCTTCTTCGTGCCGCGCCCGCGCGTGCCGTGGCGGCTGCTGCTGGCCTACGGCGTCACCATCAGCCTGGGCCAGTTCGCCTTCCTGTTCTACGCCATGGCGGTCGGCATGCCGGCCGGCCTGGCCTCGCTGGTGCTGCAGTCGCAGGCCTTCTTCACGCTGGCCATTGCGGCGCTGTGGCTGGGCGAGCCGGTGCGCTGGCACAACATCGCGGGCATGGCGGTGGCGGCGGGCGGGCTGGCCCTGATCGGGGCCGGTGCCGGCAGCGCCGGCGGCATGAGCGTGGCGGGCTTCGTGCTGACGCTGTGCGCGGCGTTCTGCTGGGCCAGCGGCAATATCGTCAGCAAGAAGATCGGCCCGGTCGACCTGCTGGGGCTGGTGATCTGGGGCGCGCTGATCCCGATCGTGCCGTTCGCCTTGCTGTCGCTGTGGGTCGAGGGCCCGGCGCGCATCGTGCAGAGCGTCACCCATGTGTCGGGCATGGCCGTGTTCGCCGTGGCCTACCTGGCCTTTGCGGCGACGGTGTTCGGCTACACCATGTGGGGCCGGCTGCTGACGCGCTACCCGGCCAGCCAGGTGGCGCCGCTGACGCTGCTGGTGCCGGTGGTGGGGCTGGTGTCGGCGCATGTGCTGCTGGGCGAGGACCTGTCCGGCGCGCAGTGGGCGGGCGCGGCAGTGGTAATGGCCGGGCTGCTGCTCAATGTGTTCGGCCAGCGCCTGTGGGCGGGCAGGGCGCTGGCGCGCCGCTGATCCTCCCGCCGCACTTATGCTGTGCTGCATCAGTGGGTAAACACTATATGCGCATTCACGCATATACGAATATATTGGATGCCATGGAAGAGCTGGATCGCGTATTCGAAAAGGTATCGGGCTACTTCAGCCTGTTGGCGGAGCCGACGCGGCTGAAGATCCTGCACGCCTTGTGCGATGGCGAGAAGCCGGTCAGCACGGTGGTCGAGACGGTGGGTTCGTCGCAGACCAATGTGTCGCGGCATCTCAACGCGATGTACCGCTCGGGCGTGCTGTCGCGCCGCAAGGAGGCGAACCTGGTGTTCTACGCCATTGCGGACGAAAGCGTGATCGAGCTGTGCCGCACGGTCTGCGTGCAGGTGGCGAGCCGGCTGGAGGACAGCGCCTTGCCCTCCGGCGTGGTCGACCGCTTCATGGCACAGCCGGCACCCGAAGCCCCGGCGCGCAGGCGGCGCACCGCAGGCTAGCTCAGCTCTTCCGGTAAACGGATCGCTGCCGCACCCGCTGCAGCGGCCCGATAACAGGCACGCCGACCGGTCCAAGGGCCGTGGCGAGCGCGCCGGAGGAGACCGATTTGCAGGAACGGAACCGGCCCGGGCGCATCGTGCCCGCGCCCGAGCACTTCGTCAGCGCATCGCTGCAGCAGGACATCGGCCGGCACGGCCTGGACGCGCCGCGGCGCGACTTCCTGCGCAAGAGCTTCCTGGGCGCGGCCGCGGGGATTGCCGCCGCCACGGCGGGCCGCCAGGCACTGGCAGCCGACGGCGATCCCGCCATCGTGCAGCCGCAGCCGTGGGCCACCTCGCTCGGCCAGCCGGTGGCTGCACGCCCGTACGGGCAGCCCTCCGTGCATGAGAAAAACCTGGTGCGGCGCGAGTCGCCGGGCCTGACGCGCGTCTCCGCCGCTTCGGTGGCCTTCGCGCCGCTGCAGGGCTTCTTCGGCATCATCACCCCCAACGGCCTGCATTTCGAGCGCCACCACCAGGGCTGGCACGATATCGACCCGGCCCGCCACCGCCTGATGCTCAACGGCCTGGTGCGCACGCCGCGCGTCTACACCATGGACGACCTGATGCGCCTGCCGGCGGTGTCGCGCATGCATTTCATCGAATGCGGCGCCAACACCGGCATGGAATGGGGCAACGTGGCCGTGCCCACGGTGCAGTACACCCACGGCATGCTGTCGTGCTGCGAGTTCACCGGCGTGCCGCTGCGGGTGCTGCTGGACGATGCCGGCGCCGACCTGCGCCGCGGCCGCTACCTGCTGGCCGAAGGCGGCGATGGCTCGTCGATGACGCGCACCATCCCGATGGAGCTGGCCGACGAGATCATCGTCGCCTGGGGCATGAACGGCGAGATGCTGCGCCCCGAGAACGGCTATCCGCTGCGGCTGGTGGTGCCGGGCGTGCAGGGGGTGTCGTGGGTCAAGTGGCTGCGCCGGCTGGAGCTGGGCGACCAGCCCTGGAATGCGAAGGACGAGACCATCCACTACGTGGACATGATGCCGGACGGCAAGCTGCGCCAGTACACCTCGATCCAGGAGTGCAAGTCGGTCATCACCACGCCTTCGGGCGGGCAGCAGATGGTGGGCAAGGGCTTCTACAACATCAGCGGGCTGGCGTGGTCGGGGCGCGGGCGCATCAGGCGTGTCGATGTCTCGACCGACGGCGGGCGCAACTGGCGCAGTGCGCGGCTGGAGGCGCCGGTGCTGTCCAAGTGCCTGACGCGCTTCAACCTGGACTGGGTCTGGGACGGCGGCCCCGCCATCCTGCAAAGCCGCGCCATCGACGACACCGGCTATGTGCAGCCGAAGCTGGGGCAGCTGCGCGCGGTGCGCGGCACGCGCTCGATCTACCACAACAACGCTATCCAGAGCTGGCAGGTGGCGGCAGGCGGCGAGGTGTCCAATGTCCATGTGGGCTGAACTCAGGACCGCCGCCGCCCTGGTGCTGGCAGCCGTCAGCGCCGCCCCGGCGTGGGCGGGCACGGCCGACGCGCGTGCGGCACTTGGCCGCACCGCCACGCCCGCCGAAGTCGCCGCGTGGGACATCGACGTGCGCCCGGACTTCCAGGGCCTGCCCAGGGGCAGCGGCACGGTGGCGCAGGGGCAGAAGGTCTGGGACGGCAAGTGCGCGTCGTGCCACGGCGACTTCGGCGAATCCAACGAGGTGTTCACGCCGCTGGTCGGCGGCACCACCGCCGAAGACATCAGGCGCGGCCGCGTGGCCGGCATGACCGGCAACCAGCCGTACCGCACCACGCTGATGAAGGTCAGCACCGTCAGCACGCTGTGGGACTACATCCACCGCGCCATGCCGTGGAACGCGCCCAAGAGCCTGAGCGTGGGCGACGTCTACGCGGTCACCGCCTATATGCTGCACCTGGGCGAGGTCGTCCCGGCCGACTTCACGCTGTCCGACGCCAATATCGCCGAGATCCAGCGGCGCATGCCCAACCGCGACGGCATGACCACCGGCCACGGCCTGTGGCCGGGGCGCGGCCGCCCGGACACGCGCAATACGGCCTGCATGAAGGATTGCGCCGGCAAGGTGGCGATTACCTCGTCGATACCGGATTATGCCCGCGATGCCCATGGCGAACTGGCGCAGCAGCAGCGGAGCTTCGGCCCGGTGCGCGGCGTGGCCGCGGGCAATACCGTATCTAAAAGTGCTGCATCAGCTCCTTCGGAGCCGGCCGCGCCGGGCGCGCGGCTCACCAGCCAGTACCAGTGCATGGCCTGCCATGCGATGGACCGCAAGCTGGTTGGGCCGTCCTTTGCCGACATCGCCGGCAAGTACAAGGGCCAGGACGCGCATGGCGCGCTGGCGCGCAAGGTCAAGGCAGGCGGGCAGGGCGCATGGGGCAGCGTGCCGATGCCGGCGCAGCCACAGATCCCGGATTCCGACGTGCAGGCCATGGTGGGCTGGATTCTTGAGGCAAAATAGCGGACTGGCCACCGCAGTGCCCCCGGGCGGCGGCCAGTGTGTGCCGCGAAGCCATTGCAGTACGGCCCAGCGGCCTTTGCCGTCCCCACGGCTTTACAGAGCTTGGAGAGCTTAACAATGAAGCAGTTTGTCATCGCAGCGCTGATGCTCGGCGCCGCCGCATCGGCCCACGCGGTCGATGCCGCCAAGGCACAGGAGATCGCCAACAAGAACGCCTGCATGGGTTGCCACCAGGTCGACAAGAAGCTGGTCGGACCTTCCTACAAGGAAGTGGCCGCCAAGTACAAGGGCGACAAGAACGCCCTGGCGACGCTGACCAAGAAGGTCAAGAGCGGTGGCTCGGGCGTCTGGGGCCCGGTGCCGATGCCCGCGAATGCGGCGCTCAACGACGCCGACCTGAAGACCGTGGTCGAGTGGGTGCTGGCTGGCGCCCCCGCCAAGTAAGCCTTACCGACCAGGCGGGCAGTCCGCCGATGCACCAGGCCGGGCGGTGAATGCCGCGCGGCCAGGCCAGACCAGCGGCCGGCCATGTACCGGCCGCATGAAGCAGATCCCCGAAGCGGTCATCGACCGACTGGAACGGAGTAGCCGGAGAGCAGAAACATGAATTCCAAACGACGAGAAGTGCTGCGGGTCACCGCTGTCCTGTCGCTGATGGCCGCCACCGGCCTGATCAGCGAGGCGCAGGCGGCCGAGTGGAACAAGAACGCCTTTGACGGCAAGAGCGTTGCCGACGTGATCAAGGCGCTCGGCGGCAGCGGTACCGAGAAAAGCACCGCCATCACCTTCACCGCCCCCGATATCGCCGAGAACGGTGCCGTGGTGCCGGTGGCCGTGACCAGCACCATCCCGGATACCGAGCAGATCGCGATCCTGGTGGAAAAGAACCCCAACACGCTGGCCGCCGACTTCATCATCCCGGCCGGCACCGAGCCGTTCGTCTCCACGCGCGTGAAGATGGGCCAGACCTCGGTCGTGCATGCCGCGGTCAAGGCCGGCGGCAAGTGGTACGTGGCATCGAAGGAAATCAAGGTCACGCTGGGCGGCTGCGGCGGCTGACGCCGCGCCCCGGATCGAGATTCCCAAACTGCAACAGGAGAAACACATGGCAGACCCGATGCGCGTACGCGCCACCGAAAACGGCGGCGTGGTTGACGTCAAGATTCTGATGAAGCACGACATGGAAACCGGCCAGCGCAAGGACGCATCCGGCAAGGCCGTGCCGGCCTGGCATATCCAGACCGTGACCGCCCAGTGCAAGGGCAAGGAAGTGTTCCGCGCCCAGTTCGGCCCGGCGGTGTCGAAGGACCCGTTCCTGAACTTCAAGTTCAAGGGCGGCGCCAAGGGCGACAAGGTCGCAGTGACCTGGATCGACAACAAGGGCGACAAGCGCACCGACGAAGCGACCATCGCCTGACAGCCGTTCCGCGGCCGGCAGGCCATGCCGTCCTCTGCTAAGGTTCGGGACGGATGCCGGGACTGGCCCGGCGGGAAGGAACAACATGCGGCGAGCATTTATTCGAGCATCGGCGGCACTGGCCGCCATCGGCCTGTCGGCAAAAGCCGCGGCCCAGGCCGCGCCGGCTGCGGGCAAGGGCGGGCGCATCAAGGTGGTGTACCAGCTGTCGGAAGGCATCGACCAGGCGGTGCGCGCGATGGGCAACCTGCGCAACCACCTGAACGGCGCGCCGGGAACGAAGATCGTGGTGGTGGCGTTCGGCTACGGCATCGATTTCCTGGTCGAAGGCGCCAAGGATGCGCGCGGCAACACCTTTGACGGCCCGGTGGGCGCGCTGGCCTCGGCCGGGGTGGAGTTCCGCGTGTGCCGCAACACGCTGACCGCACGCAAGATTGCGGAATCGAGCCTGTTGATGGAAGCCAAAGTGGTACCGGCCGGCGTGGTCGAGATTGCGCGCCTGCAGGCCGAAGAAGGCTACGCCTATATCAAGCCCTGAGCCGGGCGGCGTAGCTTCCGGCAACAAGAGAGAGAACGGCCCGCCACGGTGCGAGGCCGCGAGGAGAAGCCCCATGAACACCATCCGAAGCCTGGCCCGGCGCGCCGCGCTGGCCGCGGCGGCCACCGCTGCGGTGGCCTCAGCTGCCGCCGTGCATGCGCAGGGCAGCACCGCCGACGAAATCGCCAAGTACCGCCAGATGCTGGCCGAAGGCAATCCCGCCGAATTGTGGGAAGCCGCAGGCGAAGAACTGTGGAAGAAGCCGGCCGGCCCGAAGAACGCCTCGCTGGAACAATGCGACCTGGGCAAGGGCCCGGGCGTGACCAAGGGCGCCTACGCCGAGCTGCCGCGCTACTTCAAGGACGCCGGCAAGGTGATGGACCTGGAGCAGCGGCTCGCCTACTGCCGCATGACGCTGCAGGGGCTGACCAGGGAAGAGGCAACGAAGAACCCGTTCTCGTCGTCGGGCAAGCCGTCCGAGATCGAGCGCCTGGTGGCCTACCTGACCGGCGAGTCGCGCGGCGTGAAGATGAACGTGCAGCTCGGCCATCCCGAAGAAAAGCGCACCTATGCGCTGGGCGAGAAGATGTTCTTCTACCGCGGCGGCGCCTATGACTTTGCCTGCGCCACCTGCCATGCGGTGGACGGCCAGCGCATCCGCCTGCAGGACCTGCCCAACCTGCTGACCGACAAGGGCGCGCAGGCGGCCTACACCACCTGGCCCGCCTACCGCGTCTCGCAGGGCGAGGTCCGCACCATGCAGCACCGCCTGTACGACTGCCTGCGCCAGCAGCGCTTTCCCGAACCCGCCTATGGCTCGGACGTGATCACCGCGCTGACCATGTTCCTGGCGAAGAACGCCAACGGCGGGACCTACGACGGTCCGGCGATGAAGCGCTGACCAGTACGGGAGAGACAACATGCAACGACAACACCAGGCACTGGCCATCGCGGCCCTGGCCACCCTGCTGGCAAGCGGCGCCCACGCGCAGGACAGCGCCAAGGCCCGCGCGCCCAAGGGCAAGCCCGCCGCCGTCAGCGGTGCCGATATGAAGCACCTGATCGAGGACTCGTTCTCGTCGCGCGGGCCGGTCACGGTCGAGGGCGTGCTCAACCAGGACGGCATGCAGCAGGCCTGCAGCCAGTACCCGGACCGCACCAAGGTGCCGGCAAAGCTTGCCAAGAAGATCGAAGCGGCCGAGCTCAAGCAGGTGAAATACCCCGCCGAAGACAAATGGCTGGGCGACTGGAAGGAAGGCGAAAAGGTCGCCCAGAACGGCCGCGGCATGCAGTTCACCGACCAGGTCGGCGGCACCAACGGCGGCAATTGCTACGCCTGCCACCAGATGACCAAGGCCGAGATCTCGTTCGGCAATATCGGCCCGTCGCTGTACCAGTACGGCAAGCTGCGCGGCAACTCGCAGGAAGTCATCAAGTACACCTGGGGCAAGATCTGGGACTCCAGCGCCTACGCCGCCTGCTCCAACATGCCGCGCTTTGGCCACAAGGGCATCCTGACCGAGGCCCAGATCCGCGACGTGATGGCGCTGCTGCTCGACCCGGCCTCGCCGGTCAACCAGTAAGGCCGATGCGCGCGCCTGCCGTGCTGCTGCGCTGGCTGCTGGCCTTCAGCCTGACCGGCGCCGCAGCTGGCGCGGCAGCGCTGGAGGTCGGCGACACCGTGCGCCTGCCCGACGTGCGCACGCTCGACGGACGCACGCTCAGCGCTGGCGCGCTGGCCGGCAAGCCGCTGGTGGTCGAATACTGGGCCTCGTGGTGCCCGTTCTGCGCGATGCAGAACCCGCGCCTTCAGAAGCTTTACGAACGCACGCGCGGCACGCCGCTGCAGGTGCTGACCATCAGCATCGACAAGGATCCGCGCGAGGCTGCCGACTACATGAAGAAGCGCGGCTACACCTTCCCGGCGACGATGGATTCGCTCGAGCTGCAGGCCGTGTTCGGCAAGCGCAAGGGACTGCCGGAGCTGTACGTGATCGACGCGCGCGGCCGCGTGGCGCAGAAGGAAGTGGGCGAAATGCTTGAAGACGACGTGGCGGCGCTGGAGCGGTACGCGCGGCCATAGTTTTGCGATGGCGGACGCCCGCGCCAGGGCCGACCGCCAGCGCCAATTCCAGGAAGAGACATGAACCGACGCGAGTTCCTGCAGGTGCTGGCCATTGCCGGCGCCGGCGGCATGACGTTCCCCCATCAAGACGCGCACGCCGCGCAGGCCGCCGAGGCCATGTACGACCTGCCGCGCTTCGGCAACGTCCACCTGCTGCATTTCACCGACTGCCATGCGCAGCTGCGGCCGGTGTATTTCCGCGAGCCCAACGTCAACCTGGGCATCGGCGACTATGCCGGCAAGCCGCCGCACCTGGTCGGCGACGCGCTGCTGCGCCAGTACGGCATCCGCCCCGGCACGCCGCAGGCGCATGCGTTCACCTACCTGGATTTCAACGAGGCCGCGCGCCGCTATGGCAAGGTCGGCGGGTTTGCGCACCTGGCCACGCTGGTGAAACGGCTGAAGGCGGACCGGCCGGGCGCCTTGCTGCTCGATGGCGGTGATACCTGGCAGGGCTCGGCCACCGCGCTATGGACCAAGGGCCAGGACATGGTCGACGCCGCGCTGGCGCTGGGCGTGGACGTGATGACGCCGCACTGGGAGATGACCCTGGGCGCGGACCGCGTCAAGGAGATCGTCGACACGGACTTCAAGGGCAAGGTCGCCTTCCTGGCGCAGAACGTCAAGACCAACGATTTCGGCGATCCGGTGTTCGATCCGTACGTGATCCGCGAGATCAACGGCGTGCCGGTGGCCATCATCGGCCAGGCGTTCCCGTACACGCCCATCGCCAACCCGCGCTACTTCGTGCCGGACTGGACCTTCGGCATCCAGGAAGAGAACCTGCAGCAGGTCATCGACGCAGCGCGCGGCAAGGGCGCGCAGGCGGTGGTGCTGCTGTCCCACAACGGCATGGATGTGGACTTGAAGCTGGCCTCGCGCGTGCGCGGGCTCGATGCCATCCTGGGCGGCCATACCCATGACGGCATGCCCGCGCCGGTGCCGGTGAAGAATGCCGGCGGCACCACGCTGGTGACCAATGCCGGCTCCAACGGCAAGTTCCTCGGCGTGCTGGACTTTGATGTGAAGGGCGGCAAGGTCGCGGACTTTCGCTACCGGCTGCTGCCGGTGTTCGCCAACTACCTGCCGGCCGATCCCGCCATGGACGCGCTGATCAGGAAGGTACGCGCGCCCTATGAGCAAAAACTGGGCGAAGTGCTGGCCGTCAACCGCGGCCTGCTGTACCGCCGCGGCAATTTCAATGGCACCTTCGACCAGCTGATCCTGGACGGCCTGATGCAGGCCCAGGGCGCGCAGATCGCGTTCTCGCCGGGCTTCCGCTGGGGCACCACGCTGCTGCCGGGCGAGGCCATCACCATGGAACACCTGATGGACCAGACCGCCATCACCTACCCGTACACCACGGTGACGCAGATGAGCGGCGAGACCATCAAGACCATCCTGGAAGACGTGGCCGACAACCTGTTCAACCCCGACCCGTACTACCAGCAGGGCGGCGACATGGTGCGCGTGGGCGGGCTGCAGTACACCATCGATCCGACCGCCGGCATGGGCAAGCGCATCAGCGACATGCGCCTGGCCGGCAAGCCGCTGGAAGCCGGCAAGACCTACAAGGTGGCGGGCTGGGCCCCGGTGGCCGAAGAGGCGCGCCAGGCCGGCGGCGCGCCGATCTGGGACGTGATGGCGCAGTGGCTGCGCAGCACCAGGGAAGTCAGCGCCCGCCCGCTGAACCTGCCGCGCGTGCGCGGCATGGACGGCAATCCGGGCATGGCCGTCTGATGTTGTGCGGCCCCGTCACGCGCCGCGCAGAGGATTGAAGGGCGCTGCGGTATTACGCTACAATCAACCGCCACGGGCCGATAGCTCAGCTGGGAGAGCGCTGCGTTCGCAATGCAGAGGTCGGGAGTTCGATCCTCCTTCGGTCCACCAGGATTCGCCTTATAAAACAACGCACTACGTCTAGCGATGTAGTGCGTTGTTTTGCTTTGAAGAGCGTCTTTTTGCACATCGCGTGTGGCAAATTTGTGGCATTCAACCAACGTGCCACGCCGGACGCAGTGCATGACACTGCGCAACACTGCTGATAGACTTTGCGTGCCCGACAAGCGCGGGCATCTGCATCTGACACCGTGATCTCACACCCCCAAGGCCGGGCTTCGGTGTCGCCCAGGTCAACTACCGGCCAACTGCGCTTGCGTGCGGTTGGCTCGATGACTCAAGAGCCCCGTTTGCACTGCGGGCTCGACTCGACATCGTGATTTCACACACTCAAGGCCGGGCCCCGGTGTCGCCCTGGTCAATCACCGAGTAGTCCAACGGCGCTACTGCTCGATGACCCTAGCCGGCTTACTGGGTTATCGAAATGGGACAGCCTTCTGTCGCAGCAATTCCGGCCGCTCTACTGACGGTCGATCAACTGGCGAAATGCCTCCACAAGTCGGTTGCTAGCGTTCGCAGTGACGCGACGCGCAATCCACGATCCCTTCCTCCGATTTGCCGGCTGCCTGGTACGAAGCGACTGCTTTGGCGACTCGAGGACGTTGAGCACTGGCTTGCCCAGCATGTTGCGCTATCCAGCACCAGCCAAGAGTCCTCGACACATACTCGACAGCTGCCGAGACGTGGTCGTCCAACCAAGGCCGAACAGATTGCCAAGCAGCGAACACAGGCTTCGCTTACTTCGGCAGGGCGTGGTTCGGCTACCGCGAGGGGGTGAGCGATGGCCCTTGCTGGTACTGAGGTCGAAACGCATGTGCAGGGCAAAAAGCGAGATTCTCTTGCGTTCATTCATCAGATGGCTGCCGACGCAGTCGTGCGCATTGCGGCGAAAAAAGAGCAGGAGGCGGCTTCGCCGAAGCGACTCTTCTTGCCAGGCCTTGACGACTTCATGCGGGCCATGCCGAACCACATAGCTCGGTCAAGCCTGTTCGCGCCGGTCGGGAATGGAATGAAGTCACTTTACAAGGACGCTGTACTCGAGAGCCGCGCAGATGCCCGAATCATTTTTTCTGGTGAGCAACTCGACGAGTCGCAGGCTGACGTTTGGATGCAGGCTATGCATGAAGCCTCAAAAGTCCCGCTCGGGGAGCCCGTCACCATCACCCGAAAGCGGTTTCTGGAGTCAATCGGGCGCCATGTTGGCAACTGGGAATACGATTGGTTGTACCGAACGATGCGTGCGCTGAGTTTTGCCATGCTAACGATAGAGGTGCGCTCAGGCGACACGGTAAAGCTGAAAATCGGCACGACACCAAAGAGTGATGCTCTGCACATGATTGATGGCTTGGCCTTCGATCCGGAGACGGATGAATACAAGTTGCGTATTGATCCACGATGGCACGCGATGTATAGCAATCGGGAGTGGGCCAGAATCGACTGGAGCAAGCGTATGCAGTTTGCGCAGGGACAGCACATGGCAAAGGCTCTGCAGCGTCTAGTGGCGACCTCGAACGAGACTACGCAGAGACACCAGCTAGAGTGGCTAAAGCGCAAGCTTGCGTACACAAGTCCGATGCGGAAATTTAGGCGATCTCTCAAGGCGACAATGCTCGAGCTGGAACGCCTGAAGATTGTGGCCGGAGGGCGAATCGAGCGTAGCACTAAAGGGAAAGAGCAAGCCGTATGGACGAAGCTCTAGTCGTCGGGATCGCGTTCCACCTTTGGGGTAGTGTCCCGCCCTCGGGGTAGCGTTCCGGCTCTATCGGGGTAGCGTTCCTCCATATCGGGGTTGCGTTCCGTACTTTCGGGGTTGCGTTCCAGGGCGGCGGTCAGAAGCCAAGCGGCTACAGGCTTTCCACGTCGTCCGCAGCCCTCTACCTTCTTTCTACTTATCTCTACCTACCTTGATCTGTGGATCAGTCTGCCACACGCGCATAAGGCGGAGCGCGTCGCGGTATGGCGGCCCTATTTGTTCAACGCCAAGAAAGATGACGGCTTGCCATGCGTCATCTGTCACAGCGTTATTTTGCGCATCCTGCCAGGTTACAAAAGCAGACCTTGTCTTTCGCGGAGTCGCAAGAGCACTAACTTCGTGCGGACAACCGATCGACACGGCGATTGGCGCAGATGGCAAGCCAAGCGGCCATGTGTCCTTTTGAAGGACCTCGGGCTAAGCATCTGACGGATCTCTCTCTCCTCCCGGAGGCGTTCAGCCAAGTGTCTGCGAGGAATGGTCATTGAGGTTCAGTAAAGACGTAGCAAAGCATCAACAAAGTATGGATGCCGAAGGCGAGAAAGAAAGAACAAAGATGGTCTAGGAGCGGCAATGATTCTACTCCGCTTGAGATGCTGGGCTGAACCGCCCCGGATTTTGAGGAGGCTCCAATCTTTGAGAGAATGGAGCCATGAGGAAGTCAGTGAAGTTTTCCCCCGAGGTCCGCGAGCGCGCCGTGCGCATGGTGTTCGAGCATCGTGGCGAGCACGAATCGCAGTGGGCTGCCGTGGTGTCGATCGCAGCAAAGATCGGCAGTACTCCGCAGACCTTGTTGAATTGGGTTCGCCAGCATGAGCGTGACAGCGGCCAGCGCGCGGGCACAACCACGGCAGAAGCCCAACGCATCAAGGATTTGGAGCGCGAGGTTCGCGAACTGCGCAAGGCCAACGAGATCCTGAAGCTGGCCAGTGCGTTTTTCGCCCAGGCGGAGCTCGACCGCCGATTCAAGTCTTGAGGGACTTCATCGACGAGTACCGAGGCACCCTCGGGGTCGAGCCGATCTGCAGGGTGCTGCAG
>NZ_KB944485.1:0-3438 GCF_000389805.1 Cupriavidus sp. GA3-3 | reverse complement strand
GCGATGGAAGAAATCAGCCGCGCCTCGGCGTCGGTCGGCCTGTCGTACGGCGCGCATTCCAACCTGTGCGTGAACCAGATCCACCGCAACGGCACGCCGGCGCAGAAGGCGAAGTACCTGCCCAAGCTGGTCTCGGGCGAATGGATCGGCGCGCTGGCCATGAGCGAGCCCAATGCCGGCTCCGACGTGGTCAGCATGAAGCTGCGCGCCGAGTTCAAGGGCGACCGCTACGTGCTCAACGGCACCAAGATGTGGATCACCAACGGCCCGGACTGCGACGTGCTGGTGGTCTATGCCAAGACCGAGCCTGAGCTGGGCGCGCGCGGCATGACTGCCTTTATCGTCGAAAAGGGCATGAAGGGCTTCTCGGTGGCGCAGAAGCTGGACAAGCTGGGCATGCGCGGCTCGCACACCGGCGAACTGGTATTCCAGGACGTGGAAGTGCCGGTCGAGAACATCCTTGGCGCCGAGAACGGCGGCGCCAAGGTGCTGATGAGCGGGCTGGACTACGAGCGCGCGGTGCTGTCCGGCGGCCCGGTCGGGATCATGCAGGCGTGCATGGACGTGGTCACCCCGTATATCCACGACCGCAAGCAGTTCGGCCAGAGCATCGGCGAATTCCAGCTGATCCAGGGCAAGGTGGCCGACATGTACACCACGCTGCAGGCCGCGCGCAGCTACCTGTATACGGTCGGCAAGAACCTGGACGCGCTGGGCAGCGGCCACGTGCGCCAGGTGCGCAAGGACTGCGCCGCGGTGATCCTGTACACCGCCGAGAAGGCCACCTGGATGGCGGGCGAGACCGTGCAGATCCTGGGCGGCAACGGCTATATCAACGAATACCCGGCCGGCCGTCTGTGGCGCGATGCCAAGCTGTACGAGATCGGCGCCGGCACCTCGGAGATCCGCCGCATGCTGATCGGCCGCGAGCTGTTCGCGGAAACCATGTAAGCGCGCCTACCTTCGCCATCTGCCGACCGACAGCACCATCTCGCGGCACACCCAGAAGCACGATATGCCAATCATCGAAACCAAACTGAACGCCCGCTCCGAGTCCTTCAAGGCCAACGCCGAAGCCATGCAGGCCCTGGTAGCCGACCTGGAGGCCAGGATCGCGAAGCTCGCCGAAGGCGGCGGCAAGGACGCGCGCGACAAGCACCTGTCGCGCGGCAAGCTGCTGCCGCGCGACCGCGTGCAGCAACTGCTGGATCCGGGCACCCCGTTCCTGGAGCTGTCGCAGCTTGCTGCGTACGAAATGTACGACGATGCCGCGCCTGGCGCCGGCATCATCACCGGCATCGGCCGCGTGGCCGGGCAGGAGTGCGTGATCGTCTGCAATGACGCCACCGTCAAGGGCGGCACCTACTACCCGATGACGGTCAAGAAGCATGTGCGCGCGCAGGAGATCGCCGAGGAGAACAACCTGCCGTGCATCTACCTGGTCGATTCCGGCGGCGCCAACCTGCCCAATCAGGACGATGTGTTCCCCGACCGCGACCACTTCGGCCGCATCTTCTACAACCAGGCCAACCTGTCCAAGCGGGGCATCCCGCAGATCGCGGTGGTGATGGGCTCGTGCACCGCCGGCGGCGCCTACGTGCCCGCGATGAGCGACGAGTCCATCATCGTCAAGAACCAGGGCACCATCTTCCTGGGCGGCCCGCCGCTGGTGAAGGCCGCCACCGGCGAGGAGGTCAGCGCCGAAGACCTGGGCGGCGCCGACGTGCATACGCGCCTGTCGGGCGTGGCCGACTACTTCGCGCAGAACGACCACCACGCGCTGTCGCTGGCGCGCAATATCGTGCAGCACCTGAACCGCCGCAAGCCGGACCAGATCCGCCTGCACGAGCCGGTCGAGCCGCTGTACCCGGTGGAAGAACTGTACGGCGTGATCCCGACCGACACGCGCAAGCCCTACGACGTGCGCGAGGTGATCGCGCGCCTGGTCGACGGCTCCGAGTTCGACGAGTTCAAGGCGCGCTACGGCACCACGCTGGTGTGCGGCTTCGCGCGCATCTGGGGCTACCCCGTCGGCATCGTCGCCAACAACGGCATCCTGTTCTCCGAATCCGCACTGAAGGGCGCGCACTTCATCGAGCTGTGCTGCCAGCGCAAGATCCCGCTGGTGTTCCTGCAGAACATCACTGGCTTCATGGTCGGGCGCAAGTACGAGAACGAAGGCATCGCGCGCAACGGCGCCAAGATGGTGACCGCGGTGGCCACCGCGCAGGTACCCAAATTCACGGTGATCATCGGCGGCTCGTTCGGCGCCGGCAACTACGGCATGTGCGGGCGCGCCTATTCGCCGCGCTTCCTGTGGATGTGGCCGAACGCGCGCATCTCGGTGATGGGCGGCGAGCAGGCCGCCAGCGTGCTGGCCACGGTGCGCCGCGACGGCATCGAGGGCAAGGGCGGCAAGTGGAGCGCGCAAGAGGAAGAGGCGTTCAAGCAGCCGATCCGCGACCAGTACGAGCACCAGGGCCATCCGTACTACGCCAGTGCGCGCCTGTGGGACGACGGCGTGATCGATCCCGCGCAGACCCGCACCGTGCTGGGCCTGGGACTGTCCGCGAGCCTGAATGCGCCGATCGAGGACATGAAGTTCGGCGTGTTCCGCATGTAATCACGACAAGGAAGACCGATGTTCAACAAGATCCTGATCGCCAACCGCGGGGAAATCGCCTGCCGCGTGGCCGCCACCTGCCGCCGGCTCGGCATCCGCACCGTCGCGGTGTACTCGGATGCCGACGCCGACGCGCGCCACGTCGCCTTCTGCGACGAGGCCGTGCATATCGGCGGCGCGGCCGCGCGCGACAGCTACCTGCGCGCGGACCACATCATCGAGATGGCGAAGGAGGCCGGCGCCCAGGCCATCCACCCCGGCTACGGCTTCCTGTCCGAGAACGAGGCCTTTGCCGAGGCCTGCGCCGCGGCGGGGCTGGTCTTCATCGGCCCGCCGGCGTCCGCCATCCACGCGATGGGCAGCAAGAGCGCGGCCAAGCAATTGATGGAGAAGGCGGCGGTGCCGCTGGTGCCCGGCTACCACGGCGAGGACCAGGGTCCGGCGCTGCTGCGCCGCGAGGCCGACCGCATCGGCTACCCGGTGCTGCTCAAGGCCAGCGCAGGCGGCGGCGGCAAGGGCATGCGCGTGGTCGAGTCGGGCGACGCCTTCGAGGCCGCGCTGGCCTCGGTCAAGCGCGAGGCCAGCGCCAGCTTTGGCGATGACAAGGTACTGGTGGAGAAGTACCTGACGCGCCCGCGCCATATCGAGATCCAGGTGTTTGCCGATACCCATGGCAACTGCGTCTACCTGTTCGAGCGCGACTGCTCGGTGCAGCGCCGCCACCAGAAGGTGCTGGAAGAAGCCCCCGCGCCAGGCATGACCGAGGCGCGCCGCCGCGCCATGGGCGAAGCGGCGGTGGCCGCGGCCAAGGCGGT
>NZ_KB944484.1:0-60716 GCF_000389805.1 Cupriavidus sp. GA3-3 | reverse complement strand
AGACTTCGGTGCCGTACTGTTCGGCCAGAAACGCCTGGATCTCGCGCACGGTCATGCCACGGGCGTACATGGCGATGATCTTGTCATCGAACCCAGTGAAGCGCCGTTCGTGCTTGGGAATCAGGATCGGATCGAAGCTGCCGTCGCG
The DNA here is from genome assembly GCF_000389805.1 of Cupriavidus sp. GA3-3. Taxonomy (NCBI): domain Bacteria; kingdom Pseudomonadati; phylum Pseudomonadota; class Betaproteobacteria; order Burkholderiales; family Burkholderiaceae; genus Cupriavidus; species Cupriavidus sp. GA3-3. The sequence goes on along the minus strand of NZ_KB944484.1, from coordinate 60,568 downwards.
GTCGCGCGGGATGTCGACCCGCAGCGGGCCATCCTCGGTTAGAACGGTCTTGGCGCTCTTGCCGTTGCGCTGGTTGGCTGTGCCAGCCGGGCGCTCCGCGCCCGGCTGGTAGCCCAAGTGATGGCCTAGCTCGGCGCCTAGGGCCCGCTCGATCAGGGCCTTCTTGAATGCCATCGAGGCGTCCTGAACCGCTTCGGCGGTCATCGGACCCTTAACGAAATGAGCGATCAGGTCCTCGGGAATAGCCGGCAGTTCACGGCCTGCGGCTTGGCTGGTCTTCGTCTTGCGTGGCATACATGCTCCTTGGCGACATGTTATGCCCTAAACACAAAATTTCTGACAGGTCCGTAGTACCTGTTGCGCAGGGCCAGCCACAGTAGCTTGATCGCCGCCGCCACGGCCCGGCACTCCTTCCTGCTGGCGTATCCCAGGCTGTTGCGGATCAGATGCATGATGCAGGACTGCAGCCTCGTTTGGGGGAACACCGCGTTCAGGGCCTGTTCCATGCCCTTGAGGCCGTCAGTTACCGCAGTCAGGATGTCCTGGGTGCAGTGGTCCGGCTTGCCACTACTCCGTCTCGCTCTTAGCAAGTTGAGAGCTCCTTCTGAAACTATTCCATATTATTTCCCGGGGCCTGAAGAATGCTTTGCCCATGCAGGCCGCTGCCACCATTTCCCTCGACCAACTCCGAAGGGAGGGCCTGTGACTGGGCGACAGAAATCCTGGTTTCATTCTTGAAGCATCTACTGATGTGCCGTGCCAACTGTGGAGCCGCATATTTTGCGCCATAGATGAAACGCAGAGCAGGCCCAAAGCTCAGCGCGGCGGCCGGCCCAACCACATATAGGTCGCGTACATTGGTTTCGAAATTGCGCGTCAGACTTGGCGAGCCGTCAATGAGTGAAAGCGAATTCAAGAGTTCCTGGGAAATGAAGGAATGTCTGGCCATGTCAACCTTGAACCCCGTCGCGACAACAACATGATCAGCGCTAAGGCAGGACGTTTCGTTCCTGGTCGCGACCTGCAGAACTACCTGACCATTCTTGACTTCGGCCTGCCTGATTTCAGTCTGAGTCAAGATATCAATCTTGCCATCCACGCGATTGCGCAGCCACCAGGCACCCGACGGTCCCCACCCAGTCTCTAGAGTTCTCTTGCGGCGCTCAAGATTCATCATGTGGAAGACAATAGGGTACTCGGACACCAAGAAGGAAGACAAAAGAGCGCTCGGAGTATTCGACTGCCAACCGCGTCCTATCCCGACGTGCGATCTCAGTAGCCTTGAGATACCCCCACGGGAGGTACGCGGTTCATTACTCCAATTCACAGTCGCACCGCGCACGAGTAAGCGAACCCGCGCTCCGATCTCGCTCAACAGTGCGGCGAGCCCGATTGCCGACTGACCTCCGCCCACAACGACGATGTTCTTGTTCTTAGCCCATTCCAGACTCCCGAATTCGCTGGAGTGAACCACGTAAGGTGTCGGCATGCCCTGTAGTGCTGGAGGCATTTGCGAAAATCCCTTCAGACCCAAAGCCATTACCACGCGCCGCGCCGCCAGGGAACTGCCGTCGCCCAGGGTCAGCCGGAAGAATCCATCCTTGCGGTGCATATCGACAACTTCCACTGCGCGAACATGACTGACCAACTGCGACTGAAACCAAAGCCCGTATTCCACAAAGAGCTCGAGCGGCAGGTGCATACCAATCGGCTTATATTCAATACGATTGCGACGGCAATATTCTTCAATCGTATAGCCTTCCCGCGGCGCATAGAGATTCGAGGCAAATCCTTCCGAGCGCAACAGCATGCCTGGAGGCATGAAATTCCTCCAGGCATGCATTGGTTTCCCAAGAATTTGATGAGGCACGCCAGCTGAGGTCAGGTAGGCCGAAACCGATAAGCCATAGGGACCAGCTCCGATGATAACAGTATCCGTTGACGAGATCATTATTGCTCTTCCCCTTAAACTTGCCTGGCTTGCGGAGCCGCGCAGTACGGACCACCGCATGATGCTGCGGTGCAGAAAATCATTCTTGAATCATTTTTCCGGTGCTGTCATGTCTTCGATAAAATCATGCCACTGAAAGTGCGAACCAAATAACCACAGGCGTGGCGCGACCATAGTGCGGCGCCTTGAAAGATCAACCGCTCTATTGACTTCACGATTGACCATCGGGCGCGCCAATCCAGGCAATTGAACAGTTGCGATCGCCCAATTCAGCGTGTCCAATAGATCGGCGTGGCGTGCTGCACAGCGATTTCCGATTGCTTCTATCGTGCCGTCCAGCCAGATTAAGGCAATCCAGAACCAGGCCGCCGTGTCATCTGTACGGGCGCGCACACTCGCTTTCTTGATTCTCTTTCGGGTGGCCGGACACGGCTTGCGCGCAGGCGCAGGTCGTCAGAGCCATGTATGCCATGGCGGACATAGTCGAATTGCTGGCGATGCAAACCGGTTCCAGCACCGGTGGCGCGGCGCAACGTGGCCTCGACCACATTTTGGTCCTTCACACGGAGGCTCGGCTTTGGTTAGATAGACTCCGGAGCGGAAATCCATTGTCTGTCAGGGGATGGCCATGAATGCCGCTGCGGGACGAACTGGGCGGATCGATCATGAAGCGTTTGTTCGACATAGTTTTCGCCTCCATGGCATTGCTCGTGCTGGCCATTCCGTTGCTGATCCTGGCTGGCGCAGTGCGATGGAAGCTGGGCAGTCCGGTGCTGTTTCGTGCAACACGTGCAGGCCTGGGTGCCAGGCCATTCGAAGTCGTGAAGTTCCGAACCATGACGGAAGAGCGAGGCCCTGATGACCAGCTCTTGCCGGATGAAGAAAGGCTCACGCCGTTCGGCAATTTTCTGCGCCGCTCCAGTCTCGATGAGCTGCCTCAGTTCTGGTGCGTTCTGGTGGGCGATATGAGTGTCATTGGTCCACGACCTTTGCCGATGAAGTACCTGCCGTTCTACTCACCGGACCAGGCACGTCGTCATCTGGTCCGTCCCGGCATTTCCGGCTGGGCGCAGGTGAACGGGCGGAACTCTCTGAGCTGGGAAGATAAGTTTCACTTCGACACGTGGTATGTGGACCACTGCTCTTTCTGGCTGGATCTGAAGATCCTCTGGCTCACGGTGGGCACTGTCATGGACCGCCGGGGCATCAACGCCGCGGGGGATCTGACCGTGCCTTCATTTACAGGCAGCCCAGGCACCCAGTACGTCGCCAGCGAGTCCGAGCCCGCGCAGAAAGAAGAAGTTCCGATTCGCACGGCATGACGAGTGTTCATGCTGAATGCCGCATGTTCTCCTTGTGACCATGCTTCTCTCGCGAAGAGATCGATGCCGTATCGTGGCAGTTCAGCTCGAACAAGACAAGCTACCGGACCAGGAGGGGAAGGACGTTGGTGAGAGGCTGTGCCGGTGGGTGTTCAAAGGCGTGTTGCTACTACGTGAATTTGCGCACGTATCGTGCTTCTTTCCAGCCGGTGATTCTGATTAGATGGTAGGTGTTACGGTTGGGCGCAGGACAATGGCCGCAGTTCTGGCGGGACGGCTTCGCGCGATCGGTGAGTCCCGGTTCAAGAGCGGCAAAGAAGAAAGTCGGCGCTCCAGCCGCAGGACCGAAATCCGGTCCGACGAAAGCATCGAAAGACCTGCATGATGGGGCTGTGGGGCTATGGCAGGGTCATTGTGGTTGGAATGAGATTGGGGTGAAGATGAACGTTCTTTTGACCTGCATAGGGAGACGGCGCTATCTGGTGGAGTATTTCAAGTCGGAGCTGAACGGGACCGGCATGGTGCTTGGGGTGGACATGCAACGCGGCGCGCCGGCCGCGAGCGCATGCGACATGTTCCTGGTAGGCCCCGGCCTCTTGGCGGATAACTACATCGACTTCCTGATCGATGTATGCAGGGTGCATCGGGTCTCGGCCCTCCTGTCGCTGAATGACTTGGAGCTCCCGCTCATTGCCGAGCACGCTCAACGGTTTCGGGAAATCGGAACGATACCGGTCATCTCGTCGGCAGAGGTCATTAACCTTTGCGCGGACAAGTTCCTGACTGCGCAGTTCGCCGAATCAATCGGGCTGTCCACGCCGCGCAGCTATGCGACCCTCGAAAGTGCAGAGCATGCCATTGCGACGGGCTCGGTAGCCTTCCCTCTGATTGTCAAGCCCCGCTGGGGCAGCGCTAGTTTTGGCATCTTCGTCGTCGAGGACCTGAACGAGCTTCGCTTCGCCCGTGCGTACTGCCAGCGGATCTTGCAGAAATCGATCTTCGCAAAGATGGGACAGCCAGGGATGGAGGTGCTGATCCAGGAAGTGATCTCGGGCCAGGAGTACGGGCTCGATATCTTCAACGACTTTGAGGCGAGGCCGATCGGGTTTGCGGTCCGCAAGAAGCTGTCGATGCGGGCGGGGGAGACGGACCGGGCGATCACTGTCGAAAGCGCGCCATTCAACGACCTGGCCACGCGAATCAGTCGCGAATTGCGGCACATCGGCAATGTCGACTGCGATGTGATCGAGCGCGACGGGCGTCAGTACCTGCTGGAGATGAATCCAAGATTCGGAGGAGGCTATCCCTTCACCCATATAGCGGGAGCCAACCTGGTGCGGATACTGCTGAATTGCGTGCGCGGCGGGCAGCAAGGGCAGGAAGTCCGCTATCAGGCCGGTATCGAACTGGCCAAGTGCGACTACCCGGTCGGCGTGGGAGCACGGGTTGAGGAGGGATAAAGGCAGGCGCTAACAATCAATGCAACAGGACGGAGCAGCCACACTCGTCCGAGATGGATCTTGAACCAGACTGTCGGCAAATCGCGGCGATTTCCGTGAGCGGTTGCGCGCTCATTTCCATGGCGCGCCGGGTCAATTCGGCAGCGCTGCTCAGTGTGAGCACAGCGAGGCAGATGCCCGGGAGCCGCCAGGCGACAGGTGCCGGCCAAATGCGTCCCCTCGTGAAGAGCGTCATCGGTCAGATGCTTGCCGACGCGCCATACACTGGGCCTTTTTGACATTCCGATGTGCGAAACCAGACATTGTGCGGTTTGCACACCCGATAGATTGAGGGCTCGCGACCCGCCCGCCCCGGGCCGTCCACATTTCGCCACTCCCTGCAGGGAGGCATATTGTGAACACTTCAAGCATACCGACCAAGCCTTTGCGCGCGGTGTTGATGCAACGGCTGAAACAACGGCTCAAGCCGTACACGCCAGCCTGGTTGCTGAAATACCACCACGACCGGACCATCCGCAAAGACCGCGCACTGTATCAGGGAAAGGCGCTTCGCGAGGTGTTTTCCCATGTCTACGAAACCGGGGGGTGGGGCGTGGCGAAGGACCACTCCGGGTTCTACAGCGGGAGCAGTTCTCATGATCCGGCGATCGTCGACACCTATGTCGAAGCCGTAACGGCCTACCTCGGCTCGTTGCCATACCGGCCAGACGTGGTTGACCTCGGTTGCGGCGATTTCAATGTCGGCAGCCGTATCCGGCCGGCTTGCGCACGCTATGTTGCTTGCGACGTGGTGGAGGCAGTCATCCAGTCGAACCGCACCAGGTTCTTCTCCAGTCTTGATGTGGACTTCCGGTGCCTCGACATCACAAGCGAGCCCTGGCCGAGAGGTGACGTCGTTTTCCTGCGCCAGGTGCTCGATCATCTGGACAACGCACGCATTGCCGGCGTGCTTGCCAGCCTGACGCCATACAAGAGCCTGATTCTGACTGAGTATTTGCCTCTGGCACCCGATTTCCCGCCAAATCTCGACAAGCCGATCGGCCCCGGTCTCCGGATTTGGGGCGCCATACCAAGCGGGATTGTGCTGACGGAGCCGCCGTTCGAGCTGAAAGCCTTGTCGACGCGGATACTCTGTGAGGTGCAGGACAACGTAGGCGTCATTCGTACCATCGCGTACGAACTGCCTCGGCAAACCTGACTGAACCTCTGCCAAGATGTAACGTGCCGTCCTTGACGGTGCCAGGGGCAAGGGATTTTGACGTAGGAGGCCAGGGCCGGTTCGAGGCCCGGCAGTGCGGCAGCGACGGCCCAGGCGGCAGTTCGGGTCCGGTTAATCGGATGATCGGCGATGCGGCCCAGCACTTGGCGCGGGTAGTCTTGGTGCTGAGGCCGCTGAGCTGGCTGTGCCGATGAGCGTGTACCCCCTGCGCCCGAAAAGAGGCGGTCACGCAATCTGCTCGATTTGCTCCTGCAACTCCAGCCACTTCTCCTCAAGCGTCTCCAGCTCGCCGTTGACCTCGCCCTGGCGCTTGAGCATCTCCATCAGCCTGGTCTTGTTGGCTTCGGCATAACTGCTTTCATCGGCCATGAACTGGTCGATCTCCTCCTTGGCGGCTTGCAGCACCGCCATGCGCTTTTCCACCTTTTCCAATTCTTTGGTCAACGGCTTGCGCAGTGCTGACAGCCGCTGGCGCTCGTCGGCTTCCGCGCGGCGCTGGTCCTTGCGGTTGACCGCCGCGGTGGCATCGCCGGCGTTCTCTGCCAGGTGCGCGGTGGTGGCGGCATTGCGCTTGGCCGCGGCCTGTTGCAGCAGCCAGTCGCGGTAGTCGTCCAGGTCGCCGTCGAACGGCTTGATGGTGCCGTCGGCCACCAGCATGAACTGGTCGGCGGTCGCGCGCAGCAGATGCCGGTCGTGCGACACCAGGATCAGCGTGCCTTCGAACTGCGCCAGCGCCATGGTCAGCGCCTCGCGGGTGTCGAGGTCCAGGTGGTTGGTCGGCTCGTCCAGCAGCAGCAGGTTGGGCTTCTGCCAGACGATCAGCGCCAGCGCCAGGCGGGCCTTCTCGCCGCCTGAGAACGGTTCGATCGGCGAAGTGGCCATGTCGCCGCGGAAGTTGAAGCTGCCGAGGAAGTCGCGCAGTTCCTGCTCGCGGGTATCGGGTGCCAGCCGCGCCAGGTGCTGCAGCGGCGAGTCGTGGTCGCGCAGCGTCTCCAGCTGGTGCTGGGCGAAGTAGCCGATCTGCAGGCCCTTGCCCAGGCGCAGGTTGCCCTTGAGCGGATCCTGCGTGCCCGCCAGCGTCTTGACCAGCGTCGACTTGCCCTGGCCGTTGGCGCCGAGCAGGCCGATGCGCTGGCCGTTCTGGATCGACAGCGCCAGGTTGTGCAGGATGGTGACGGGCGGCTCGGCCTCGGCATAGCCGCAATCGACACCGTCGAGCACCATCATCGGGTTGGGGGCGGCGTCGGGTTCGCGGAACTCGAAAGCGAAGCCGGCGGCCACGTGCACCGGCGCCAGCCGCTCCATCTTTTCCAGCGCCTTGACGCGGCTCTGCGCCTGGCGCGCCTTGGTCGCCTTGGCCTTGAAGCGCGTGATGAACGATTCCAGGTGCGCGATTTCCTTCTGCTGGCGCACGTAGGCGGATTGCTGCTGCGCCATCTGCTGCAGGCGCAGGGTCTCGAACAGCGTGTAGTTGCCGCCGTAGCGGCGCAGTTGCTGGTTCTCGATATGCACGGTGACGTTGCAGATCGCATCGAGGAATTCGCGGTCGTGCGAAATCATCACCAGCGTGCCGGGATAGCGCGCCAGCCAGTCTTCCAGCCAGACGATGGCGTCCAGGTCCAGGTGGTTGGTCGGTTCGTCGAGCAGCAGCAGGTCGGACGGGCACATCAGCGCCTGCGCCAGGTTCAGGCGCATGCGCCAGCCGCCGGAGAACGAGGCCACCGGCTGCGACACCTGCGCCAGCGTGAAGCCCAGGCCCAGCAGCAGAGCCTCGGCGCGCGCCGGGGCGGTGTAGCCGTCGGCGTCGGCAAAGGCGGCGTGGGCTTCGCCCTCGGCGCTGCCGTTGCCGCTGGCCTGTGCGGCGGCGATGGCGCCTTCGATTTCGCGCAGACGGGTGTCGCCATCGATCACGTAATCCACGGCGGTGCGGCTGACCGCAGGCGTTTCCTGCGCCACGTGCGCGACGCGCCACTGCGCCGGCACGATGACGTCGCCCCCGTCCGGATGCAGCTCGCCGCGCAGCAGCGCGAACAGCGTCGACTTGCCGCTGCCGTTGGCGCCGACGAGGCCCACGCGCTCGCCCGGGTTGAGCGTCACACTGGTGTGGTCGAACAGCACCTTGGTGCCGCGCTGGAGGACTAGCTGGTCGATTCGGATCACGGGAGGGGAAATGCCTGAGTGAAAAACAGAAAAAGCGCGGAGAAAGCGGGCAACCGCCGGGTCTGGTGCGCTGGCCGGCATTGTAGCGTTTCCGGTGCGCCGCACGCCGTGGCGGTGCAAAACAGCTCGGCAACGTGCACCGCCAATGTGCCTTCGTGCCTCGACGATTCAGGGATTACCCTTGGTCTTGCAAAACTCTATTTTCTTGTTCGTGCGTTGCGTGTAAATTCATTTTCACGAAAACGGCGTGCACCAGACGACGTCCAGACCAACCGCTTCCACCATGCAAAAAGGCCATTCGATCTCAGACCGCATTGCGCGCAGCCTGCCGACGCTGACGCCGGCGCACCGCCGCATGGCGGAATACGTGCTGGCCAATCTGTTCCGCGCGGCGACCATGCGCATCGATGAATTTGCCGCGGCGGTGGAGGTGTCGGTGGCCACGGCCAACCGCTTTGCGCGGGCGCTGGGGTTCGACGGCTATCCGCAGTTCCGGGCCGAGCTGGTGCGCGGCTTCGAGGCCACGCTGGCTCCGGTGGAGCGGCTGCGCAGCGAGCTGGAGCGGCCCGCGACCGCGGCCGAAGTCTTCGCCGCCTCGCTGGAAGATGCCGCGGCCAACGCGGAAGCCACGCGGCGCGGCATCGACCCGGAGGCCTGCGAGCGCGCGGTCTCGGCGATCCTGGCGGCGCAGCGTGTCTACGTGGCCGGTTTCGGCGCCAGCGGTTTCCTGGCGGGCCTGCTGCAGCACGGGCTGGAAATGCACTGCCGCATGGTGACCTCGGTGGCGGGCGCCGGCGGCGCCTCGCATGCGGCGCGGCAGCTGTTCAAGCAGCAGCCAAGCGACCTGCTGATCGTGATTGCCTTCCCGCGCTACGTCACGGACACCATCGAACTGGCCGAGCGGGCCAAGTCGCGCGGCGGCCAGGTGCTGGCGCTGACCGACGGGCCGACCTCGCCGCTGGCGCCGCTGGCCGATATCGCGCTCTACGCGCAGGCCGGCAACCGGCTCTCGGCCAACTCCGATGCCACCGTGCTGGCGCTGATCGAGGCGCTGTGCGGCGCGGTCGCGCACCGGGCCGAGCGCCCGGTCAAGGCCGCCGCCGAAATGACCGAATTCCTGCTGCCGTGGCTGTACGGCACGCCGGCCGCGGAGTCCGCGGGCCGTGCCGCGCCCGGCACCCCGCAGTCCACCGAAGCCACGGCTGGCGCCACGCGCGGCCGATCCTCCAACACCCGCAAGTCCTGAGCATCCACATGCAACCAGCAGTCATTGCCATCCATGGCGGCGCCGGCACCATCACCCGCGCGGCGATGGACGCCGCCCGCGAACGCGAATACATCGAAGCGCTGCAACACGTGCTGCAAGCCGGCCAGCGCATCCTGGCCGAGGGCGGCAGCGCACTCGATGCGGTCACCGAGGCCGTGCGCCTGCTGGAAGAATGCCCGCTGTTCAACGCCGGCAAGGGCGCCGTGCTGACCCATGCCGGCACCTATGAGCTCGATGCCGCGGTGATGGACGGCGCCACGCTGGCAGCCGGCGCGGTGGCCTGCGTCACGCGCCTGCGCAACCCGGTGCTGGCCGCGCGCGCGGTGCTGGACCACAGCGAGCACGTGCTTTTTGCCGGCGCCGGCGCCGAGGCCTTTGCGCAGTCGCAGGGGCTGGAACTGGTGGGCCCGGACTACTACTTCACGCAGGCCCGCCATGACCAGTGGCAGCGTGCGCTTGGCAACGCCGGCATGGCGCTGCTGGACCACGATGGCGCTGCGCTGGTGGCGCAAGGCAAGACGCAGGCGAGCGACCCGATCGATCCGGACAGCAAGTTCGGCACCGTCGGCGCGGTGGCCTGCGACGGCCGCGGCAACCTGGCTGCGGCCACCTCCACCGGCGGCGTGACCAACAAGCAGGTGGGGCGCGTGGGCGATACCCCGGTGATCGGCGCGGGCTGCTATGCGGACGACGTGGCGGCAGTGTCTGCCACCGGCACCGGCGAGATGTTTATCCGCACCGTGGCCGCGCACGACGTGGCTGCCCAGATGCGCTATGCGGGCCTGTCGCTCGAGGAATCAGCGCGGCGCGTGGTGATGGAGAAGCTGCCGGCCATCAACGGCCGCGGCGGCCTGATCGCGGTGGACCGCGCCGGCAACGTCACGCTGCCTTTCAACACCGAAGGCATGTACCGCGGTTTCGCCCGGGCGGGCGAGGCCGTGAACGTGTCGATCTACGGCTGAGCGCCATCCCCCTGCATCACCCGGCAATACAAGGAGTTCCAGTGGCCACTTCCCCTATGCAAGCCTCCCAGTCCGGCATCGTGCTGCCACCGCAGCGCGTGGTCTCGGTGAACGGGCTGACCGTGCGCTTTGCCACGTCCGAGCGCACCGTCGAGGCCGTGCGCAACCTGTCCTTCCATGTCGACCGCGGCGAGACGCTGGCGGTGGTGGGCGAGTCGGGCTCGGGCAAGTCGGTCACGTCGCTGGCGCTGATGCGGCTGGTCGAGCATGGCGGCGGCAAGATTGCCTCCGGCAGCATGGCGCTGCGCCGGCGCGGCGGCGAGGTGATCGACCTGGCGCGCGCGGACAACGCCACGCTGCGCAGCGTGCGCGGCGCCGACGTGGCGATGATCTTCCAGGAGCCGATGACCTCGCTCAACCCGGTGTTCCCGGTGGGCGAGCAGATCGCCGAATCGATCCGGCTGCACCAGGGCAAGAGCCGCGCCGCGGCGCGTGCCGAAGCGCTGCGCATGCTGGAGCTGGTGCGCATCCCCGAGGCGCGCCGCGTGCTGGAGCGCTATCCGCACCAGCTCTCCGGCGGCATGCGCCAGCGCGTGATGATCGCGATGGCGCTGTCGTGCAAGCCGGCGCTGCTGATCGCCGACGAGCCGACCACGGCGCTGGACGTGACCATCCAGGCCGAGATCCTGCAGCTGATCCGCGGCCTGCAGGCCGAGATGCACATGGGCGTGGTCTTCATCACCCACGACATGGGCGTGGTGGCCGAGGTGGCCGACCGCGTGCTGGTGATGTACCGCGGCGAGAAGGTGGAAGAGGGCACTTCCGACGATGTGTTCCGCGCGCCGGCGCACCCGTATACGCGCGCACTGCTGTCGGCGGTGCCGCGTTTGGGCGCGATGAGCGGCACCGACCTGCCGGCCAAGTTCCCGCTGCTGCGACTCGATAGCGCCAACGCCGAGCCGGTCGCACCGCAGGACACGGTGACGCCGGGCGTGGCGCCGATCCTGCGCGTGCAGGACCTGGTGACGCGCTTCGACGTGCCCGGCGGCCTGTTCGGCCGCGTCACGCGGCGCGTGCATGCGGTCGAGAAGGTCAGCTTCGACCTCTATCCCGGCGAGACGCTGGCGCTGGTGGGAGAGTCCGGCTGCGGCAAGTCCACCACGGGCCGCTCGCTGCTGCGCCTGGTGGAAAGTCAGAGCGGCACCATCGAGTTCGCCGGGCAGAACATCAGCAAGATGGAAGGGCCGGCGCTGCAGACCCTGCGCCGCAATATCCAGTTCATTTTCCAGGACCCGTTCGCCTCGCTCGATCCGCGCGTGCCGGTCGGTTATTCGATCATGGAGCCGCTGCTGGTGCACAAGGTCGCCAGCGGCAAGGAGGCCGAGCAGCGCGTGGCCTGGCTGCTCGACAAGGTCGGGCTGGATGCATCGCACGCGGCGCGCTATCCGCACGAATTCTCCGGCGGCCAGCGCCAGCGCATCTGCATTGCGCGCGCGCTCGCGCTGAACCCCAAGGTGGTGGTGGCCGATGAATCGGTGTCGGCGCTGGACGTGTCGATCCAGGCGCAGATTGTTAACCTGATGCTGGACCTGCAGCGCGAACTGGGCATCGCGTTCCTGTTTATCTCGCACGACATGGCGGTGGTGGAGCGCGTGAGCCATCGCGTGGCGGTGATGTACCTGGGCCAGATCGTCGAGATCGGGCCGCGCCGCGCGATCTTCGAGAACCCGCAGCATCCGTACACCAAGAAGCTGATGTCGGCGGTGCCGATCGCCGACCCGGCTCGGCGCCACCTGCGGCGCGAGCCGCTCAACGACGAGATCCCCAGCCCGATCCGCGCGGTTGGCGACGAGCCGGTGGTGCAGCCACTGGTGCAGGTCGCCGGCAGCGGGTCGCTCGGCCACTATGTCGCCCGGCATGCCGTCGGCGGCGCCTATTGAAGTCCTGGAAGTCACCAAGTTACCAAGGAGAATCGACGATGTCTGCACGTATGGTTTCGCCCCGATGGGTGGCCGGCGCCTTTGCCGCCGGCACGCTGGGCATGCTGGTTTCGGCCCCGGCTTTCGCCGCCAAGGATGCCGTGATGGCGGTGAGTTCGACCTTCACCTCGCTGGATCCGTACGATTCGAACGACACGCTGTCGCAGGCGGTTGGGAAGAGCTTCTACCAGGGCCTGTTCGGCCTGGACAAGGATATGAAGCTGGTCAATGTGCTGGCAGACAGCTACGACGTCAGCAAGGACGGCCTGACGTATACGATCAAGCTGAAGAAGGGTATCAAATTCCACGACGGCACCACCTTCGACGCCGGCGCCGTCAAGGCCAACCTGGACCGCGTCACCAACCCGGCCAACAAGCTCAAGCGCTACACGCTGTTCAACCGTGTCGCCAAGACCGACGTGGTCGATGCCAATACCGTCAAGGTCACGCTGAAGGAGCCGTTCTCGCCGTTCATCAACGTGCTGGCGCACCCGTCGGCGGTGATGATCTCGCCGGCCGCGCTGCAGAAGTACGGCAAGGAAATCGCCTTCCACCCGGTCGGCACGGGCCCCTTCGAATTTGTCGAATGGAAGCAGCCCGACCACCTGAAGGGCAAGAAATTCGCGGGCTTCTGGAAGACCGGCTACCCGAAAATCGACACTATCACCTGGAAGCCGGTGGTCGACAACAACACCCGCGCCGCGATCATGCAGACCGGCGAGGCTGACTTTGCCTTCAGTATCCCGTTCGAGCAGGCCGCGGTGCTGAAGAACAGCGCCAAGGTGGATCTGATCGCCTCGCCGTCGATCATCCAGCGCTACCTGTCGCTGAACACCATGGTCAAGCCGTTCAACGACCCCAAGGTGCGCCAGGCCATCAACTATGCCATCAACAAGGACGCGCTGGCCAAGGTCGCCTTCGCTGGCTACGCGGTGCCGGCCGAAGGCGTGGTGCCGCCTGGCGTGGACTATGCCGAGAAGCTGGGCCCGTGGCCATATGACCCGGCCAAGGCGCGCGCGCTGCTGAAGGAAGCCGGCTATCCGAACGGCTTCGAGACCACGCTGTGGTCGGCCTACAACCATACCACCGCGCAGAAGGTGATCCAGTTCGTGCAGCAGCAGCTGCAGCAGGTCGGCATTAAGGCCTCGGTGCAGGCGCTTGAGGCCGGCCAGCGCGTGGAGAAGGTCGAGAGCGTGCCCAAGCCGGAAGATGCCGGCGTGCGCATCTACTACGTGGGCTGGTCGTCGTCGACCGGTGAATCGGACTGGGCGCTGCGTCCGCTGCTGGCTTCGGAGTCGATGCCGCCCAAGCTGCTGAATACCGCGTACTACAAGAACGACCAGGTCGACGCCGATATCGCCGGCGCGCTGCGCACCACCGATCGTGGCGAAAAGGCGCGCCTGTACAAGGACGCCCAGGAACGCATCTGGAAGGATGCGCCGTGGGCCTTCCTGGTGACCGAGAAGGTGCTGTTCGCGCGCAGCAAGCGGCTGAGCGGCGCCTATGTGATGCCGGATGGATCGTTCAATTTCGAAGAGATCGATATCAAGCAGTAATGGGTGAGGCGAGGGCCGGGACTTCGTGGAAGCTCCTGCCCTGTCCCCCGGCCCCTCTCCCGCAAGCGGGAGAGGGGAGCAAACAACGGGTGCCGGCTGTAATCCCATCCAAAGAGCAGTAAGCAGTAAAGCAGTACGCCGAGGTGGCCGCCTTGCCCGCGTCGCGGGGTCGCAGGCGGGCGGCCTGCGGCCTCTGCTGCTGCATTTCTTTCTGGTGTGTCATGCTGAATTACTTCCTCAAACGTGTGCTGGGCGTGATCCCCACGCTGCTGATCGTGGCAGTGCTGGTGTTCCTGTTCGTCCACCTGCTGCCGGGCGATCCGGCGCGGCTGGCGGCGGGCCCGGAGGCCGATTCCGCCACCGTCGAACTGGTGCGCAAGGACCTGGGCCTGGACCGGCCGATGCACGAGCAGTTCGTCAACTTCTTTTCCAATGCGGTCCGCGGCGAGTTCGGCCATTCGCTGCGCACCAAGCGCCCGGTCAGCGAGGAGATCGGCGACCGCTTCATGCCCACGCTGCTGCTGACGGTGGCGTCGATGGCCTGGGCGGTGGTGTTCGGCATGGCGATCGGCATCGGCTCGGCCGTATGGCGCAACCGCTGGCCGGACCGGTTCGGCATGACGCTGGCGGTGTCGGGCATTTCGTTCCCGGCCTTTGCGCTGGGCATGCTGCTGATGGAAGTGTTCTCGGTGCAGCTGGGCTGGCTGCCGTCGATCGGCGCCGACAGCTGGAAGCACTACGTGTTGCCTTCGATCACGCTGGGCGCGGCGGTGGCCGCGGTGATGGCGCGCTTTACGCGGGCCTCGTTCGTCGAGGTGCTGCAAGAAGATTTCATCCGCACCGCCCGTGCCAAGGGCGTGCGCGAGACGCTGGTGGTGGCCAAGCACGGCCTGCGCAACGCCATGATCCCGGTGGTGACGATGATGGGCCTGCAGTTCGGCTTCCTGCTGGGCGGCTCGATCGTGGTGGAAAAGGTGTTCAACTGGCCGGGCCTGGGGCGCCTGCTGGTCGATGCCGTCGAGATGCGCGACTACCCGGTGATCCAGGCCGAGGTGCTGCTGTTCTCGCTCGAATTCATTCTGATCAACCTGGTGGTGGACATGCTCTACACCGTGATCAACCCAACCATCCGCTACAAGTGAGGCCGGCATGACTGAGCTTTCCACGCCCGCCGCAGCGCAAGCGGCACCCGCCACCGCCCCCGTGCCGGAGGCCGTGCGCACGCCCTGGACCGAGTTCTGGCGCAAATTCCGCAAGCAGCACCTGGCGCTGGGCGCCGGTGCCTTCGTGCTGGTGCTGGTGGTGATTGCCATCGTGGCGCCGCATATCGTGCCGTACGACCCGGAGAACTACTTCGACTACGACGCGCTCAACGCCGGCCCGTCGGCCGCGCACTGGATGGGCGTCGATTCGCTCGGACGCGACATCTTCAGCCGCATTCTGGCCGGCGCGCGCATCTCGCTGGCGGCGGGTTTCCTGTCGGTGATCATCGGCGCGCTGATCGGCACCGTGCTGGGCCTGCTGGCGGGCTACTACGAAGGCTGGTGGGACCGCATCGTGATGCGCATTTCCGACGTGCTCTTCGCCTTCCCGGGCATCCTGCTGGCGATCGGCATCGTGGCCATCCTCGGCAACGGCATGACCAACGTGATCTTCGCCGTGGCCATCTTCAGCATCCCGGCGTTTGCGCGGCTGGTGCGCGGCAATACGCTGATGCTCAAGCGGTTGACCTATATCGAGGCGGCGCGCAGCATCGGCGCATCGGACTGGACCATCCTGATGCGGCATATCCTGCCGGGCACGGTGTCGTCGATCGTGGTGTATTTCTCGATGCGGATCGGCACCTCGATCATCACCGCGGCCAGCCTGTCATTCCTGGGGCTGGGCGCGCAGCCGCCCACGCCGGAATGGGGCGCGATGCTCAACGAAGCCCGCGCCGACATGGTGACCGCGCCGCACGTGGCGATCTTCCCCAGCCTGGCGATCTTCCTGACCGTGCTGGCCTTCAACCTGCTGGGCGACGGCCTGCGCGATGCGCTTGACCCCAAGATCGACCGCCGTTGAACCTGAGCCGCTGAACATGACCGCATCGACAACGGGCGTGCCGCGTGTCGGCAGCCTGCCGGCAGGTCCGCTGGACAGCATCGCCGACGTGGCCGGCGTGACCGTCGGCCATTGCACGCTGGCGGATGGCGCCGTGCAGACCGGCGTCACCGTGATCCGTCCGCATGGCGGCGATCCGTACCGCGACAAGGTGCCCGCCGCGGCCACGGTGCTCAACGGCTTTGGCAAGAGCATCGGGCTGGTGCAGGTGGACGAACTGGGCGTGCTGGAAACCCCGCTGGCGCTGACCAATACCTTTTCGGTCGGCGCGGTCGCGCAGGCGCAGATCCGTGCGGCGGTGGCGGCCAATCCGGAGATCGGCCGCGCGCTGCCGACCGTCAATGCGCTGGTGTTCGAGTGCAATGACGGCTACCTGAACGATATCCAGCGCATGGCGGTGGAGGGCAGTCACTATGAGGCGGCCCTGGCCGGTGCCGGTCATGACGTCGCGCAGGGAGCGGTCGGTGCCGGACGCGGCATGTCGGCATTCGGCGTCAAGGGTGGTATCGGCACTGCTTCACGCCTGGCCGGTGGCTATCGCGTGGGCGCGCTGGTGCTGGCCAATTTCGGCACGCCGGAATCGTTGACCGTGGCCGGCCGGCTGGCCGGTCCGGAACTGGTGCAGCGCCTGGCGCAGCCCGACACCGCGGCGCAACCGGAAAAGGGATCGATCATCATGATCCTCGCCACCGACGCCCCGCTGGATGCGCGCCAGCTGCGCCGGCTGTCGCTGCGCGCCGGCGCCGGGCTGGCGCGTACTGGCTCGGTGTTCGGGCATGGCTCGGGCGATATCGCAGTCGCGTTCTCGAGCGCGTACACCGTGCCGCACGACACCGCCCGGCCGATGCCGGCCGTCGCCATGCTGCATGAAACCCATCTCGACCCGCTGTTCCGCGCCGCGGCCGACAGCGTCGAGCAAGCCATCCTGCATGCCCTGTGGCATGCCGCACCGGTGCAGGGCCGCGACGGCCACGGCCGGCGCGCACTGCTGGACGTGATGCCCGAACTGGGCCAAACCGCCTGATGAAGATCCTTGTTTCCACCGATATCGAAGGCGTGGCTGGCGTCTTCCACGCCGAACAGACGCGCCCCGGCAACGGCGAATACGAACGCGCCCGCGCCTGGATGACCGGCGAAGCCAATGCCGCGGTCGATGGTGCCTTTGCCGGCGGCGCGACTGAAGTACTGGTCAACGATTCGCACGGCGGCTTCCGCAACCTGCTGCCGGACCAGCTCGATCCGCGCGCGCGGGTGGTGCTTGGCAAGCCGCGCTACCTTGGCATGATGGCCGGCGTCGAGGCCGGAGTCGACGGCGTGCTGATGATCGGCTACCACGGCCGCGCCCAGAGCCGCGGCGTGCTGGCGCACACCATCAACAGCGGCGCGTTTGCGCGGGTCTGGCTCAACGGCAAGGAACTGGGCGAGGCGGGCCTGTACGCCGCGCTGGCCGGCGAGTTCGGCGCTCCGGTGCTGATGGCCAGCGGCGACGATGTCTTCGTGCAGGAAACCCATGCGCTGATGCCGTGGGTGCGCTATGTCGAGACCAAGTCAGCGGACGGCTTCGGCAGCGGCACCTCGCTGTCGCCGGCGGCGGCGCGCGAGGCCATTGCCGCGGCGGCCGCAACCGCGGTGCGCGAACGCGCGCAGGCGCAATGCCTGCGCATCGCCGCGCCGGTGACTTGCACCCTGCAGACCCTGACGCCCGCGCACGCGGACCTGTTCTGCCAGTGGCCGGCGCTGGAGCGCCGCGACGGCGTGACGCTGTCCTTCCAGGCCGATTCGGTCCAGGCGGCGGTGCGCATGCTGAACTGCCTGTCGGCGATGTCGTTCATGCTGAAGTAGGGCAGGGCAGATTCGCCGGGGCGGTCGCGCAGATCGGCGACAATGGCGGGTCTAGCAATTCAGGCATGAGCCGCAACGCATGACCCAGGCACACGACGGGGGCTGGATCCCCGTGCGCAAGGACTTCGTCGACCCCGCCACGCGCTGCCATGCGCGGGGCGCGAGCCGCCGCCACCATGGCTTTCCGACCGGGCAGGCTTATATCCTGCGCGACGCCGCAGGGCATGAATACCCCTTTGGCGACGACTGCGCGCGTGCCGCGGTGCCGCATCCGGGCCTGCTGCTGCAGGTGCCGGACTACACCGAGCGCGATGTGGTGCCGCGCACGGCCTTGCCCGAGGTGGCGCCCCCGGCCCGCCGGCGCGATCCCGGCCAGGCGCAGGCCGCCGAGCGCGCCGCCGCGATCCGCTACCTGGTGCTGCGCATGGAGAAGGTGGCCGCGGTGCCGCGCGTGCAGCCGACAGTGCGTTTCCCGGCGCTTGAGGGCGTCTACGAGCAGTACCAGCGCACCGGCGACATCGGCATGGCGCAAGTGCGCCGCATCCTGGCGATCGAGCGCAGCCCGTCCACCCCGCCGCGGCTGCGCGCCACCAACCTGCTGGACGTCTATACCGCGCATATCAAGCTGGAATGGCTGATCGCGGGGTCCAACAGCGTCGACAACATCCGCTTCCTGCGCAGTCTGCACGACTGGCTGGCCCGTCACCTGGTGCTGACCGCCGGCCAGCTGGCCGCGGCCGGGATCGAGATGCATCCGCAGGCGTTCACCGCGCCCGGCATCTGGGGGCCGGGGACAGAGCCCGCGCCGGCATCGCCCGGGTACGCATCCGGATCGCTGTTTTAGCTGCGGGTGGCAAGACCTGCGGATTTGGCGTCTAATGCCTGCATCGCATCAGCCGGTCACGCCATGAGCCATTTTTCTCGCAGCTACGCCGAAGCCCGCCAGAAGTTCCTTGACGCCGCGCGCACGGCCGGGGCCGCGCTGGCCCAGTTCCCGCACCCCACCAAGCGCGGCAGTGCCGGCGAGGACCTCGCCATCGACGTGGCGCTGGCCGGTCCGGCCGAGGCCCGCCGCTGCCTGATGGTGACCTCGGGCACGCACGGCGCCGAAGGCTTTGCCGGATCCGGCGCGCAGGTGACAATGCTGCACGACGCCGCGCTGCTTGCCGATTGCGCCGCCGCCGACACCAGCCTGCTGCTGGTGCATGCGATCAATCCCTACGGTTTTTCCCACCTGCGCCGGGTCAACGAGGACAACGTCGACCTGAACCGCAATTTCATGGACTTCACCCAGCCGCTGCCGTACAACGAGGCCTATGCCGAGATCGCGCCGCTGCTGGTGCCGGCGCAATGGCCGCCGTCCGACACCGACCAGGCGCAACTGATGAAGGCCGTTGCCGAGCGCGGCATGCCGTGGTACCAGGCCGCGGTCAGCCGCGGCCAGTACCAGGACCCGGGCGGCATGTTCTACGGCGGCGACAAGGCTGCCTGGAGCAACTACACGCTGTGCCGCATCCTGGCGCGCTTCGGCGCCGGGCGCGAGGCGCTGCGCTGGATCGACGTCCATACCGGACTTGGCCCCTGGGGCTACGGCGAGCCCATCCACATGGGCCCGGACACGCCGGAATCGCTCACGCGCACGCGCGCGATCTGGGGCGCGCGGGTAACCTCGATCTACGATGGCTCGTCGACCTCGGCCAACCTCACCGGCCTGGCCTGGCACGCGGTGCTGCAGACCCTGCCCACCATCGACTACGCCGGCATCGCACTTGAGTTCGGCACGCTGCCGGTGGGCGAGGTGCTGGACGCGCTGCGCGGCGACCACTGGCTGCACCAGCACCCGGAAGCCGACGAAAACCAGCGCGCGCTGGTCCGCCAGGCGATGTGGCGTGCCTTCTATGGCGATACCGACGACTGGCGCGAGGGCGTGGTGGCGCAGGTGACCGACGCAGTGCGGGACACCATTGCCTCGGCCTAGCCGGCTCTGGCCGCAAGCGCCTTCTGGTAATGTCTCGACGTTGGCGGTAGAGTGCTGAGCCAGGCACTGCCGCCATGCCTTGGCCGGCACGAGCAGCAGCCGCGCCGCGGTCAGAAAACTACCAGAAACAAGACGGAAGAGGTCGGGGCAGGCCCGGGCGCATGATCCTGCGCGTCGCCGCGGCCTGGCGCACGGCGTCGCTTCCGGCATCAGCTCGGCAGGGAGGCCGGTGCGATGACCCTCTATGAACTGAAGCCCAGGTTCCAGGCCCGGTTGCGCCCCATGGTGCAGGACCTGGCGCAGCGCGGCGTGACTGCCAACCAGGTGACGCTGGCCGCCGCGGCCGGCTCCCTGGCGGTGGGGGTGCTGGCCACGCTGGGCATGCTGGTGGCCGAGACCCCGGCGCTGTTCCTGCTGTTCCCTCTATGGTTGTTCCTGCGCATGGCGCTCAACGCCGTCGACGGCATGCTGGCGCGCGAGCACGGCCAGCAGAGCGTGCTGGGTGTCTACCTGAACGAGCTTGGCGACATTGCCTCGGACCTGGCGCTGATCCTGCCGCTGGCCGCGCTGCCGGACTTCAGCCTGGGCCAGGTCGGCACCTTCGCGCTGCTGGCGGTGATCGTCGAGGCCACCGGGCTGATCGGCCCGCTGGCCGGGGCCAGCCGGCGCTACGACGGCCCGCTGGGCAAGAGCGACCGCGCCTTCGCGGTCGGCGCGATCGCGCTGTGGGCCGGTGTTGGCCTGGGCTTTGGCGCGGCCGCCAGCTGGCTGTGGCTGGTGCTGTCGCTGCTGTCGCTGTTTACGATTGCCAACCGGGTGCGCCGCGGTGTCGCCGAGGCCCAGTCCCGCACAGCGGAGTAGCGAGATGGACCGACCGTCGACGCGCCAGCCGCAAGAGCGGCAATTCGAGACCCACGACCGCCAGACGCTGTTCTATCGGCACTGGCCGGCGGTGGAGGGCCCGGCGCGCGGCGCCGTGGTGTTGTTCCATCGCGGCCATGAGCATTCCGGCCGGGTCGCCCACCTGGCCGACGAACTGAACCTGCCCGGCTACGAGATCTTTGCCTGGGATGCGCGCGGCCACGGCCGTTCGCCCGGCGAGCGCGGCTACAGCCCCAGCCTGGCGGACTCGGTGCGCGATATCCAGACCTTCACCACCCATATCGCCGAGGTCCACGGCATCCCGCTGGAACGCACCGCGGTGATCGCGCAGAGCGTGGGCGCGGTGCTGGCCGCCACCTGGGTGCACGACTACGCGCCGCCGATCCGCGCGCTGGTGCTGGCCTCGCCCGCGTTCAAGGTCAAGCTCTACGTGCCCTTTGCGCGGCCGGGGCTGAAGCTGATGCAGCGCCTGCGCGGCAAGTTTTTCGTCAACAGCTACGTCAAGGCCAAGTTCCTCACGCACGATCCCGAGCGCATCGCCAGCTACGACAGCGATCCGCTGATCACGCGCCCGATCGCGGTCAATATCCTGCTGGACCTGTACGACACGGCGGAGCGCATCGTCGCCGATGCCGCGGCGATCACGGTGCCGACGCAGCTGCTGATCTCCGGCGCCGACTGGGTCGTGCATCGCGGGCCGCAGGACCGCTTCTATGAGCGCCTGGGTGCGCGCACCAAGGAGCGCATCGTGCTGGACGGCTTCTATCACGACACGCTCGGTGAGCGCGACCGCAAGCTGGCGGTCGATGCCGCGCGCCGCTTTATCCTGCGCGAATTCGACATGCCGTCGGCGCCGCGCTCGCTGCTCGATGCCGACCAGATCGGCCCGTTCCGCGAGGAATCCGACCGCCTGGCGTCGGCGCCTGTCGGGCTGGCCGCCTGGTACTGGCGCGCGGCGCGGGCCAACCTGAAACTGGGCGGAATACTGTCGGACGGGGTGCGGCTGGGCCATGAGACCGGCTTCGACTCGGGCTCGACGCTCGACTATGTTTACCGCAACGCCCCCTCGGGCCGCGGCAAGCTGGGCCGGCTGGCCGACCAGCAGTACCTGGACGCGATCGGCTGGCGCGGCATCCGCCAGCGCAAGGTCCACGCCGAGGCCCTGATCGCCGAGGCCGTGCGGCGGCTGCGCGCGGGCGGCATGCCGGTGCGGATTGTCGACATCGCCGCCGGGCACGGGCGCTATGTGCTTGAGGCGCTGGGCGCGCTGGATGGCGGCGCCGCGGCGGTCGAGTCGATCCTGTTGCGCGACTACAGCCCGCTGAACGTCGAGCAGGGCCGCGCCCTGATCGCCGCCAAGGACCTCGCGGACGTGGCCCGCTTCGAGCAGGGCGATGCCTTCGACGGCGACAGCCTGGCGGCGCTGGCACCGGCGCCGACACTGGCGGTGGTTTCCGGCCTGTACGAACTGTTTCCCGACAACGCGATGGTGCGGCGCTCGCTCGAGGGCCTGGCGCGCGCGGTGCCGCCCGGCGGCTACCTGGTCTACACCGGCCAGCCCTGGCATCCGCAGCTGGAATTCATCGCGCGCGCGCTCACCAGCCACCGCGCCGGCGCCGCCTGGGTGATGCGCCGCCGCTCGCAGGCCGAGATGGACGAACTGGTGCGGGCCGCTGGCTTTGACAAGGTGACCCAGCGCATCGACCCGTGGGGCATCTTCACCGTCAGCCTGGCGCGCAGGCGCGGCGCATGAGCACGGTGCCGACGGAGGTTGGCGCCGGGGCGCATTCGCAGCTGCCTGCAGGCAACCGGCCCTGGGGGCTGGCCTGCCTGCTGCTGGCGCTGGCCGGCGCGTTCTTTTTCTCCAGCTACGGCTTTGCCAACTGGCTGGCGAGCCAGCGCGCCAACGTTCCGGCGGTCTATTTCGAATGGGAGCAGGGGATCCCGTTCCTGCCGTGGACCATCGTGCCGTACTGGTCGATCGACCTGCTGTACGGCATCTCCTTCTTCCTGTGGCGCACGCGCGCGGCGCTGCTCACGCACGTCAGGCGGTTGGTACTGGCGCAGCTGGTGTCGGTGGCGTGCTTTATCGCCTTCCCGCTGCGCTTCAGCTTTGCCCGGCCCGAGGCCGACGGCCTGCCGGGCCAGCTGTTCACGCTGCTGGGCGGTTTCGACCTGCCGTTCAACCAGGCGCCGTCGCTGCATATCAGCCTGCTGGTGATCCTGTGGGTCGCCTTTGCGGCGCACCTGCGCGGCGGCTGGCGCTGGCTGCTGCACGGCTGGTTTGCGCTGATCGGGGTCTCGGTGCTGACCACCTGGCAGCACCACCTGATCGATGTGCCCACCGGCGCGCTGGTGGGCTGGCTGTGCGTTTACCTGTTCCCGATGCAACGGCCCGCTGCCGGCGCGCCGGATGCGCGCACGCGCCAGCTGTCGCGCCGCTACACCGTGGGCGCGCTGGTGGGGTTGCTGTGCGCGGTGCTGGCGGTGGGTGCGTCGGTGACGCTGGCGTTGCTGCTGTTGTGGGCCGCGCTGGCGCTGGCCTGCGTCGCCCGGATCTACGCGCTGGCCGCGCCGGCGTGGTTCCAGAAGGACGGCGATGGGATGATGGCCCCGGCCGCGCGCTGGGTGCTGGCGCCGTACCTGCTGGGCGCCTTCCTCAATTCGCGCTGGTGGACGCGGCGCGCGCCGCAGCCCAGTGCCATCGCGGACGGCATCTGGGTTGGCCGCTTCCCGACCCGCGCCGAACTGCGCGCGATCGGGGCGGACGCCGTCCTCGACCTGACCGCCGAACTGTCGCGCGCAGCCACCGACCCGGCGCTTGCGTATCGTTGCGTGCCGGTACTGGACCTGACCGTGCCGACGCCGGAGCAGTTGGACAAGGCCGTGGCTCAACTCGACGCCTGGCAGCGGCAGGGCCGCCGCGTGCTGGTCAGCTGCGCGCTCGGCTATTCGCGCAGCGCGCTGGTTGCCGCCGCATGGCTGGCGCGCCGGCAGGGACTGCGCGACGCCGGCGCTGCGCTGGCGTTGCTGCGCGAGCATCGCCCGGCGGTGGTGCTCGGGCGCGAACATGCTGAGGCGCTGCAACGCTGCCTGGACCGTCCCGCCATGCCGGAGCCCGATGATGGCCGCTGAGTTCACGCAAGGCACTGATGCCTGGATCGCGCACGCCGTCGCCGGGGCGCTGTCGGGCGCCGTGTGGATCGGCGCGGCCGGGCTGGCTTTCGGCGTGGCCACGGTATGGCTGGGGGTGGCCACGCCGGTCCCGCGCGTGCTGGCGGCCGCGTCGCTGCTGCTGGCGCTGCCCCAGGTCTGGCTGCTGCTGCGCGTTGCCATCGACCGCCGGCTGTTCGATGCGCTCGCGGCCGGGCGGCAGGACCAGCCCGACCTGGCCGGATTGGACGCCGCGCTGCTCGAACTGGGCTGGATGCCGGCGCAGCGCGCCGGCCGTCCGTTGCCGGACCGCGCCCGCGGTGCGCTGCGGCTGGTGCGCGCCAGCGCCGCGCTGACTGTGTGCCAGCTGGCGCTGGCCTTGCTGACCGTGATCCTGAGGTAACCAACCATGTGGCTTGCCCGCGCGACCGCGCGCGCCATCATCGTCTTCGCCCGGCTGCTGACCGGCATGCGCGCCAACTGGCAGGGCTGCATCCCCGCCGCGGTGCAGCGCGTCTACTTTGCCAACCACAGCAGCCACGGCGACTTCGTGCTGATCTGGGGCTGCCTGCCGCCCGACCTGCGCACAGTCACGCGCCCGGTGGCCGGTGCCGACTACTGGGATCGCTCGTCGCTGCGGCGCTTTATCGGCCGCGACGTATTCCACGCGCTGCTGATCGACCGCACCCGCAGCGAACCAGGCAGCGACCCGGTGGCGCTGATGCACGGCGCGCTGGCATCCGGCGACTCGCTGATCCTGTTTCCCGAAGGCACGCGCAATACCACCGACGCGCGCCTGCTGCCGTTCAAGAGCGGCATCTACCACCTGGCGCGGGTCTGCCCCGGGGTGGAGTTCGTGCCGGTGTGGATCGACAACCTCAACCGCGTGATGCCCAAGGGCGAAGTCGTGCCGGTGCCGCTGCTGTGCACCGTCACCTTTGGGCAGCCGGTGTTGCTGGCCGCCGAGGACAGCAAGGAAGCCTTCCTTGCGCGCTGCCGCGACGGCCTGCTCGCGCTTGCCCCGGAGCTGGAATGACCGCCATGCCCACTTTGCACTGGAGCCCCGAGACCTGGCTGCTGTTCGGCGGACTGTTCGGCGTGCTGCTGCTGGCCTCCACCGTGACCGCGCTGCTGCGCTGGCGGGTGGCGGGCGGCGGCCAGCACGCGGTGATCGACAACCTGGCGCAGCGCGTCTGGGCCTGGTGGTGGATGATCGGCATCATGGGCGTGGCCTTTGCGCTGGGCCGCACCGCGGTGATCGTGCTGTTCTACCTGCTCTCGTTCTTCGCGCTGCGCGAGTTCGTCACCATCATCACCACGCGGCGCGGCGACCATCACGCCATCGTCGCCGCCTTTTTCGTGTTCCTGCCGCTGCAGTACGTGCTGGTCTATATCGGCTGGTACGGCATGTTCTCGATCCTGATCCCGGTCTATGCCTTCCTGATCCTGCCGATCCTGGCGGCGCTGTCGTCCGAGACCACGCGCTTCCTGGAGCGCTGCGCCGGAGTGCAGTGGGCGGTGATGGTGTGCGTGTTCTGCATCTCGCACGTGCCGGCGCTGCTGACGCTGCCGATCCCGGGCTTTGAAGGCCGCAACCTGCTGCTGATCGCCTTCCTGGTGATCGTGGTGCAGGGCAGCGACGTGCTGCAGTATGTGTGGGGCAAGCTGTGCGGCAAGCGCAAGATCGCGCCGCTGCTGTCGCCGTCCAAGACCGTCGAGGGCTTTGTCGGCGGCGTGGCCAGTGCCACCGCGCTGGGCGCGGCGCTGTGGTGGATCACGCCGTTCTCGCCGTGGCAGGCCGGCGCGATTGCGCTGGTGATTGCGCTGATGGGTTTCCTCGGCGGGCTGGTGATGTCGGCGATCAAGCGCGACCGCGGCATCAAGGACTGGGGCCATATGATCCAGGGCCACGGCGGCATGCTGGACCGGCTGGACTCAGTGGTGTTCGCCGCGCCGGTGTTCTTCCATATCACCCGCTACTGGTGGGTGCCCTGAGCACCCCGGCCCTCACAGCTCCATCTCTTCGCACCACGCCACCACTGCATCGCGGAAGTCCTGGCAGATCGGCGACAGGTAGCCATCGGCGCGCCACAGCACGGCCAGCTCATGCTGCCACGACATGCCTGGCGCCTCGATCGCGGCCAGCCCCTGGCCCTCGGCCTGGTGCAGCATGCGCGGCGGCATGATGCCGAGCAGGTCCGAGTGCCGTAGCAGCTCGCCGAAGGCCACCGGCGACGCCGTGCTTTCCACCGCCACGCGCGGCGGCGGCAGCCCGACCGAGGTAAACCGTTCCTCCAGCCACTGGCGCAGGTAGAGCGAACTCGCCGGCACCACCCAGCGCTCGCCGCTCAGGTCGGCCAGCGTGCGGAAGCCCTCGCGGCGCGGATGGCCGGTGCGGGACACGATCTGCATGGTCAGCGGACCGAGCGGCAGCCAGGCAATGTCCGGCGGCAGGCTGGTCGGGCGCGCGCCCAGGATCAGGTCGGCCTCGCCGTTCTGCAGCATCGCCATCAGGCGCGCGCTCAGGTGGGTCTCGATCGAGAACGTGGCCAGCGGCCGGCTCAGGAAGAAGCGGGCCAGCAGCGGCGACAGCAGCGACGGCAGCAGGTAGGGGATGGCGCCCAGGCGCACCGTGCCCGCGCGCGCCGCGCGCTGCTCGGCCAGTTCGTTGCGCATGTCGCCCGCCGCCAGCGCGATCCGGCGCGCATGGGCGGCCAGGGTGCGGCCCACGCTGGTCGGCACCAGCCCGCGCGGGGTGCGCTCGAACAAGGGCATGCCGGCTTCGCCTTCCAGCCGCGCCAGCGTCTTGGACAGGCCGGACTGGGTCATGCCGAGGGTGTCGGCGGCGCGGTGCAGGTTGCCTTGCTCGATGACAACCAGGAAGGCTTCAAGATCCTCGAATCGCATGGGGCGTGATGGCGCTGGGGTCGGTGCGGGCCATTGTAGCGCCGCACCTCCCCCGCGCCGGTCACGCAGGGCTTACTGCGGCTCAGGCCATTGCCGCTGGGGTTCCGAGGCGCGCTCGAACCAGTGCGCCAGCTGCAGCACGCCCAGGTCGTCAAAGCGCCGGCCGGAGATCTGCAGCCCGATGGGCAGGCCGTCGCGCGACATGCCGCAGGGGATCGATGCCGCGGGCTGTTCGGAGTGGTTGAACACCGCTGTGAAGTGAGAGTCCTTGAGCGGCAGGTCGCCGCCGCTGTTGATGGCATCGGCGGCGAAGGGCAGCACCGGTGACACCGGCGAGATCACGAAATCATAGGGCTGGGTCGCGGCCACGGTGGCCTCGCGCAGCTGCTGCATGCGCGTGAAGGCCTGGAAGGTCTGCTCCGGCGTGAGCGTGCCGGCAAACTCGGCGGCCTTGCGGATGTAGCCTGCCGCCAGGCTGGCGCGCTCCGGCGGCATCCCGGCCAGGTCGACCCGGCAGCGCATGGTGAAGAAGTGCGCCATGCCGATGCGCATGTCCATGGTGGTCCAGTCGCGCACGGGTTCGACCACGGCACCGCCTTGCTCGAACAGGTGCGCTGCCGCCAGCACCGCCGTGCGGACTTCGGCATCGACCTGCCAGTCGCCGCTCGGGTCCAGCCACAGGCCGATGCGCAGCCCGCGGATATCGCGCTCAAGCTGCTGCCAGGCGATGTCCTGCGGAGGCAGGCTCATGTAGTCGCGGGCATCGGGGCGCGAGATCGCCTGCATCGCCAGCGCGGCGTCGGCCACGGTGCGCGTCAGCGGGCCGATCACGCGCGCGGCGGCTGGCGGATGGACCGGCACGCGGCCATGGCTGGGCTTCAGGCCGAAAACGCCGCAGAAGCTGGCGGGAATACGCACCGAGCCGCCGATATCCGTGCCCAGGTGGAGCGGGCCGTAGCCCGCCGCAGCCGCGGCGCCGGCGCCGGAACTGGAGCCGCCGGTGTTGCGGTCCAGCTTCCACGGGTTGCGCGTGAGCGGATGGAAGCTGGACGGCGCCGCGCCCAGGAAGCCGAAATCCGGCATGGTGGTCTTGCCGACCACGATTGCGCCGGCCT
Organism: Cupriavidus sp. GA3-3; assembly: GCF_000389805.1. Classification (NCBI taxonomy): domain Bacteria; kingdom Pseudomonadati; phylum Pseudomonadota; class Betaproteobacteria; order Burkholderiales; family Burkholderiaceae; genus Cupriavidus; species Cupriavidus sp. GA3-3. Next base: position 32,712 of record NZ_KB944484.1, on the reverse strand, counting down.
CGAGCAGGCGCGCCGCGGCCGGCGCATCGGCCGGTGCCGGCGCCAGCACGGTGGCGGCGCTGCCGAGCGGCACCGGCGTGCCGCGCGTGGCGATGTTCTCCTTCAGCGTCACCGGCACGCCGTCGAGCGGGCCGTTCGGGGTGCCGGCCAGCCAGCGCGCCTCGGCGCTGCGCGCGGCGGCCAGCGCTTGCTCGGCATGCACCACGTACATCGCACGGATGCCGGGCTCCCAGTGTTCGATGCGGTCCAGCACCGACTGCATGACTTCGACCGGGGAGAGTTCGCGCTGGCGGTAGTTGCTGAGCAGCTCGGCGGCGCTGAGTGCGTAGAGCGGAGTCTTCATTGTCTTTTCCGAGAGGGTTGGCTGGCGCTTGGGAATCTGCATGGCCGCGTTACTGCACACCGAACGGGTAATGGCGTCCCGGCGCGGCGGCCAGCAGCGCGCGGGTGTAGTCCTGGCGCGGCGACAGCACGACGTCGCGCGTGGCGCCTTGCTCGACCACGCGGCCCTTGTGCATGACGATCAGGCGGTCGCACACCTGGCTGGCCACGCGCAGGTCGTGGGTGATGAAGAGGATGCCGATGGCAAGCCGCTGCTGGATATCGGCCAGCAGCTTCAGGATCTGCGCCTGCACCGAGACGTCCAGTGCCGACACCGCTTCATCGGCGATCAGCACGCGCGGCTCGCACGCCAGCGCGCGGGCAATGCAGATGCGCTGGCGCTGGCCGCCGGAGAACTCGCTCGGGTAGCGGTGCAGCGCGTCGGGCCGCAGCCGCACCAGTTCCATCAGCGACTCGGCGCGTTGCCACGCCTGCGCGGGCGTCGCGCCGAAATTGACCGCGCCTTCGACGATTGACTGGCCCACCGTGCGGCGCGGATTGAGCGAGCGGTTGGGGTCCTGGAACACCACCTGCACCATGCGCCGGAATGCGGACAGCTGCGCGCGGCGCGGCAGTTGCTGCGCGGATTCGGGCAGCACCTGGATATTGCCCGCGGACGGTTCGATCAGCCGCGCGATGCAGCGCGCCACCGTGGACTTGCCCGAGCCGGACTCGCCCACGATGCCGACGGTCTCGCCCGCCCGCACCTGCAATGACACATCGGTGGCCGCCTCGACCACGCGGCGCCGGCCCGGCCAGGCTCCCGAGACATAGGTCTTGCCGATGCCGCTGGCGTCGAGCAGCAACGCTCGCTGCGCCACCGACGGGCGCTGCGCGGGCTCCAGTCCCGGCACGGCATTGAGCAGCATGCGGGTGTAGTCCGCCTCGGGCTGGCGCAAGACCCGGTCTTTCGGCCCGCTTTCCACCTGGCGGCCAAGCTGCAGCACCACCACCCGGTCGGCAATGTCGGCGACCACGCCGAAGTCGTGCGTGATGAACAGCACCGCGGTCTGGTTCTCGTGCTGCAGTTCGCGCACCAGTGCCAGGATCTCGGCCTGCGTGGTCACGTCCAGCGCGGTGGTGGGCTCATCGCACACCAGCAGGGCCGGGCGCAGGATCAGCGCCATGGCGATGACGATGCGCTGGCGCTGCCCACCGGACAGCTGGTGCGGATAGGCGTCGTAGATCCGCTCGGGATCCGGCAGCCGCACGCGCGCAAAGATCGACAGCACGCGCTCGCGCCGCTGCGCGGCGCCCAGGCTGGTGTGCTGCGCCAGCATTTCCTCGACCTGCCGGCCGCAGCGCATGACCGGGTTCAGCGCGGTCATGGGTTCCTGGAACACCATGGCCACGCCGGTGCCGCGCAGTTCGCGCCGGCGTGCGGGGGTGGCCGCCAGCAGGTCTTCGCTGGCCAGCGCGATGCTGCCGCCTGAGACCTTCAGGCCTTCGGGCAGCAAGCCCATCACCGCGCGCGCGACCACGGACTTGCCTGAGCCCGATTCGCCCAGCAGGCAGACCACTTCGCCCGGCATGACGTCGAAGGAAACCCCCTGGACCGCATGCGGCCGGTCGGCGCCGGGCGGCAGGTCGATGCGCAGGTCGCGCACGCGCAGGCAGGGCGTGGCCGAGTCCGCGGCCGCGGACTCGGTCGTGTTCGTTGGCATCATCAGGCACTCCGCTTGCTGAACTTGGGGTCGAGGGTGTCGCGCAGGCCGTCGCCGAGCATGTTGACGGCCAGCACCGTTACCGCCAGGAAGGCGCCGGGCAGCAGCACGCTGTGCGGATGCGCGGTGAAATGGGCGCGCCCCTCGGCCATGATGTTTCCCCAGGTGGGGATGTCGGTGGGCAGGCCGATGCCGAGGAAGGACATCACCGCTTCCACCAGCATCGCGCCGGCGCAGATAAAGGTGCCCTGCACCAGCAGCGGCGCGATGGTGTTCGGCAGGATGTGGCGCAGCATCAGTTTCCAGGTCGGCGTATCGAGCGCGATGGCGGCCTCGACATAAGGCTCTCCACGTACCGACAGCACCACCGATCGGACCAGGCGCGCCACGCGCGGCGTGTCGGGCACGGTCATGGCCACGATCACCGTCAGCAGGCTGGGCCGCCAGGCGGCCACCAGCACGATGGCGAAGAGGATGCCGGGGATGGCCATCATGCCGTCCATCACGCGCATGATGAAGCCGTCCAGCCAGCGCACATAGCCCGATACCAGCCCGACCGCCAGCCCCAGCAGCACCGAGGCCAGCGCCACCGACACCCCGACCGCCAGCGAGACCCGCGCGCCGTACAACGTGCGGCTCCAGATGTCGCGGCCCAGGCTGTCGGTGCCCAGCGGGAACAGGCGTTCGAAGGCATCGCCGGCCAGCGTCACGATCTCGGCGCGCGTGAAGGGGGCCAGCTGGCTGCTGGCGGGGTCCATGGTGTTGGGATCGATGGTGTAGAGCCAGGGCGCGGCCACGCCAAGGAACAGCATCAGGCCGAGGATGGTGCCGCCGGCGCGCACGGCACCGTTGGCCAGCACCGCGCGCAGCCGCGAGGGACGGGCGCCGGTGCCGGGCGGGGCGGATTCGATGGCAGTGGTGAGTGAGGTCATGGGGCCGGGTTTCCGTGGGAGATATCAGTAGCGAATGCGGGGATCGAGCAGCAGATAGCTCGCGTCCACCAGCAGGTTGATGACCACGTACGAGACCGAGAAGAACAGCGTGATGCCCTGGATCAGCGGGTAGTCGCGCGACAGCACGGCATCCACTGTGAGCTGGCCGACACCGGGAATGGCGTAGATGCTCTCGGTCACGACCACGCCGCCGATCAGGCCGGCCACGCTCAGCCCGATCACGGTGGCGATCGGCACCGCGGCATTGGCCAGCGCATGGCGCGTCAGCATGCGCCACTCCGGAATGCCCTTGGCGCGCGCGGTCTGCACGAAGTCCTCGGTCAGTGCTTCGGACACGGCGGCGCGGGTCGTGCGCGCCACCAGCGCGCACGACATCACCGACAGCGTGACGCAGGGCAGGGCCAGGTTGCGCAGCCATGGCCAGATGCCGTCGGCCAGGCGGCTGTAGCCCTGCGACGGCAGCCAGCCCAGGTGCAGCGAGAACACCCAGATCATCAGGTAGCCGGCCACGAAGATCGGCACCGAGAAGCCCAGCACGGAGCCGCCCATCACCAGGCGGTCGAGCCAGCGGCCGCGCCGGTAGGCCGCCAGCGTGCCCAGCGGCACCGCCGTCAGCACGGTCAGCACGATGGTCAGCGCCGCCACCGAGAGCGTGGGCTCCAGCCGCTGCGCGATCAGCGTGGTCACGGGCATCTTGTAGAAGAAGGAATAGCCCAGGTCGCCGCCCAGCACGTGGCCGAGCCAGCCGATGAACTGGCGCGGCAGCGCTTGATCCAGCCCGAGCTGGGTGCGGATGCGGGCGATGTCTTCCACGCTGGCGGCGTCGCCGGCAATGGCCGCGGCCGGGTCGCCGGGGGTCAGCCGCAGCAGCGTGAAGACGATGACAGCCACCACCGCCAGCACTGGCACGGTGGCCAGGCTGCGGCGGACCAGGAAATTCATCATGGCACTACCTCGTTGGGGGAAAGGGAGGTCAGCAGGCTGGCGGCACGGCAGCCGGGACCGCGGGCGCCGTAGCGGGCTATTGCTTGCGCACGTTCCAGTACAGCACCGCCGGTGCCGGCAGCAGGCCGCTGATCGCACCGCTGCGCACCACGGTGGGCGCCTTGCCTTCGCCGACGGGCGCCAGGATGCCGTTTTCGATGGCGCGCAGCTGGATCCTGGTGGCGATGTCCTTGCGCTGCGCGGCGTCCGCGGCTTCGATGAAGCGGGTCTTGAGGGTTTCCAGCTCGGCGTCTTCCGGCCAGCCGAAGTAGCCGCGGTCGCCGTTGCCGGTCAGCGGGCTGTAGGTGATGGGGCTGCTGGCGTCGACGCCGCCCCAGAAGGTGATGTAGGCATTCCAACCGCCTTTCTCGGGCGGTTCCTTCCTGGTGCGGCGCGTGATCAGGGTGCTCCAGTCGGTGGCCTGCACGTCGACATTGAAGCCCACCTGCCTGAGCAGCTGGCCGTAGACCACCGGCAGGCGGCTCAGCGCGGGGGCATCGCCCGGCAGCATGATCACCACTGGCTTGCCGTCATAGCCGGACTCCTTGAGCAGCTTGCGCGCCTGTTCGAACTGCGGCTTGCCGGTGAAGAAGCCGGTCTGGTCGCTGGCATAGGGCGAGCCGCACAGGTAGATCGAGGCGCACGGCTTGTAGAAGTCGCGGTAGGTGGCCTGCGCGCGCAGCATCGCTTCCTGGTTGATCGCCAGCATCGCGGCCTTGCGCACCCTGGCGTCATTGAACGGCGGCACCTTGTGGTTGTAGATCACGGTGAAGGGGCCGGCGGGCATGATGTCGAACATCTGCACCCGCTTGTCGGTGCGCAGTTGCGGATAGTGCGATGACGGCACGACCTCGAGAATATCCACCTCGCCGTTGAGCAGCGCGTTTACCTGGGTCTGCGTATCGCGCAGGAACACCCATTCGACGCGGTCGACGTGCACGGCCTTGCCGCCGGCCAGGCCGGACGGCGCATCCTTGCGCGGCACATAGTCGGGATTGCGACGGTAGACCACGCGGTCGCCGGGCCGGAAGTCCTCCTTCTTCAGCGTGAAGGGGCCGGAGCCGGTCAGGTCGTCGATCTGCTTGTCGGCAGGCGTCTCGGCGACACGCTTGGGCATGATGAACGGCACCAGCGGGCTGGGCTTGCCCAGCGCATCCAGCACTGCGCCGAAGGGCTGGCGGAAAGTCATGCGCACCGTGGCCGGGCCTTCGGCAGTGATGCTGGCCATGGCTTCATACATGCGCTGGCCCAGCACGTCGCGCTTGCCCCAGCGCGCCAGCGAGGCGATTACGTCCTGCGCGGTGACCGGCGTGCCGTCATGGAACTTGAGCCCTGGCCGCAGCGTGAAGGTCCAGGTCTTGTTGTCGGCGCTGGTGCTGGTCTTGTCCACCATCTGCGGCCGGATCACGCCCTTCTCGTCCATGCCGAATAGGGTGTCGTAGATCATGAGGCCATGGTTGCGCGTGATGTTCGCGGTGGTCCAGACCGGGTCCAGGATCTTCAGGTCGGACGACGGCACGGTGCGCAGCACGGTCTCGGCGATTGCGCTGCCGGCGGACATGCATGCCAGGGCGCACAACGCGCCGGCACCGGCACGGCGAAGCGGGATTGCAGACATCATGGTCATCATCTCTCGGGGGCGGGGTGGGGGGACAAAGGGCGCCGGTCAGGGCGTGGTGGTGCCGCGCTCGCGCAGCTTCTGGAGATACCGCTCGAAGGACTCGCGCGAAGCGGCCTCGGCTTCGATCAGCTTGACCAGCGTGGCGCGCAGCGCGTCGATCTCGGCCGGCGTCAGGCAGTGCAGGAAGCCCGCTTCCAGCTCGATGCCGAGCGGCTCGGCGCGCCGCACCAGGTCGACGCCGGCCTCGCTCAGGAACAGGCACACCTGGCGCGCGTCTTCCGTGCTGATCTCGCGCTGCACCAGGTCGCGCTTGACCAGCGCGCCAACCAGCTTGGACGCCAGCGTCTTCTCGATCGCAGACTGCTGCACCAGCTGGCCCATGGTGATGCCGGGCGCCGATCCGATCATCCGCAGCAGGCGGATGTCCCGCAGCGAGACCCCGAATTTCTCTTCATACACGCGCGAGCCGCGTTCGCGCGTGCGCTCGGCGGCCATGTCGAGCAGGATGTTGATGTAGTCGGACTTGAGCCGGAGAGCGCGTGGCATGAATAGATGAAAAATTCGATAGTTGAAAATTTCAACGAATAATAATGACCGGCGAGGGGGCTGGGCCATGAGGGATTTCCCGGGGTAGGGCAATGCGGCGCTGCGCCATGCCTGGCAGGACTTGGCCCGCGCCGCGCGGGAATCACGCCGGGCGGGGTGCTGGCCTAGACTGCGTTGGCATCCCTCGCGCACCGCACTCCCGCGGGCACCACAGAAGGGAGCCAGGACAGGAGACACACCGATGCAACACCGTTCCGCACGGCTGCGCGCAGCCGTGGCCGCCATGCTGCTGGCGGCCATCCCGGCGGCAGTCTGCGCCGCCGATCCCGCCTCCGCCGAGCCCTATCCGTCGCGCCCGCTCACCATCGTGGTGCCGTCGGTGGCGGGCAATGTGAACGACGCCGTGGCGCGGCTGATCGGGCAGGAACTGACCAGGAGCTGGGGCCAGCCGGTCATCGTCGACAACAAGCCTGGCGCGGGCACCACCACGGGTACCAAGTACGTTGCCCGCGCAGCAAAGGACGGTTACACCGCGCTGTTGACCTTCACTGCGCACGTGCAGAACCCGTCGCTGTACCGGGGTATCGGCTATGACCCGATCGCGGACTTCACGCCGGTCAGCGAGGTGGCGATCTCGTCCACCATCCTGGCGGTGTCGCCGGACTTCCCGGCGCGCACGCTGCCGGAGGTGGTGGCGCTGCTCAAGGCCAATCCCGGCAAGTATCCGTACGGGTCGTATGGCGCGGGGACGACCGGCCATATCCTGGGAGAGTTGCTCAAGCGCGAGGCCGGGCTGCAGATGGAACACGTCGCCTACAAGGGCGGCGCGCCGCTGGCCACCGACCTGGCGGCCGGCCATGTGAAGCTGGGCTTTATTGCCGTGGGCACGGCCATGCCGCTGCTGCAGGGCGGCAAGCTGGCGCCGGTGGCGATCGCTGGCGCGGAGCGTTCGGCGCTGCTGCCCAAGGTGCCGACCTTCCGGGAGGCCGGCTACAAGGGCTTCGAGCCCGATGCGTGGATGGGCCTGCTGTTCCCCGCCGGCGTGCCGAAAGCACGGGTCGATGCCCTGTCGCGCGAGGTCGCGCGCATCGTGCGCCTGCCGGAAATCGCGAAGAAGATGCAGGACCTGAATCTGGTGCCGGTCGGCAGCACGCCGGAAGCCTTCGCCACGGTGATGAAGAACGACCGCGACAAATGGAGCCGCATCATCAGCGATGTCGGCATCACGCTCGAATGACAGGAGTCCCGATGCAAGAGACCGATTACCTGGGGCTGGTCTGCTCCCGCTGGTGCCACTGGAGCGAGCTGGAACTGCAACGCCTGCCGCGCCAGCCGCTGGCGCCGGGCCAGGTGCGCATCCGTGTGCGCCATGCCGGCGTGGGCTTTGCGCTGAGCCTGTTTGTGTCCGGCAAGTACCAGCGCAAGCCGCCGCTGCCGTTCATCCCCGGCACCGAGGCCGCGGGCGAAATCATCGAGGTGGCGCCTGATGTCACGCGGCTGCGCCCGGGCCAGCGCGTGGCCGCGGCGCTGGACTGGGGCGGCTTCGCCGAGGAAGCGGTGGCCATGGCCGACACGGTCTATCCGGTGCCTGACGGGCTGGAGCTGGCCCAGGCGGCGGCGCTGCCCATCACCTATGGCACGGTCTGGGCGGCGCTGGCCTGGCGCGCCGCGCTGCAGCCGGGCGAAACCATGCTGGTCCATGGCGCCAGCGGCGCGCTGGGCACGGCCGCGGTACAGGTGGGCCGGTTGATGGGCGCGCGCGTGATCGCCACCGCCAGCACCGAGGCCAAGCGCGAGGCGGCGCTGCGCAACGGCGCCGCGCATGCGCTGCCGTCCGACGCGGCCACGCTGGCGGCAGCGGTCAAGGCGCTGTGCCCCGCGGGCGGGGCCGACGTGGTGTTCGATCCGGTCGGCGGCGATCTCTTCGACGCCTCGCTGCGCTGCGCGGCGCCGGGCGCGCGGCTGCTGTCGATCGGCTATGCCAGCGGGCGCATCCCGGAGGTGCCGGCCAACCTGCTGCTGGTGAAGAACCTGACCCTGATCGGCTTCAACTACGGCTACTACATCGGCTGGGGCCTGACCGACGAGCGCCGGCGCTTTGCGCAGCCGGTGCAGGCGATGGTGGCCGAGATCATGCAGGCGGCAGCCAGCGGCAAGCTGGCGCCGCCCGTGCTGCAGCACTTCCCACTGAGCGATTGGCTCAGCGCCGTCGACACCACGATGTCGCGCCGCGCCATCGGCAAGATCATGCTGGATATCTGAACGGAGGGCACGACATGCACCATGCACAAGCGGCAACGGACGATGCCATGTTCGACGGCCTGACCGTGCTCGACCTGAGCCAGGGCATCGCCGGCCCGTACTGCGGCCTGATCCTGCGCCAGCAGGGCGCGCGCGTGGTCAAGGTGGAGCCGCCGGGAGGCGACTGGTCGCGGCAGATGGGACGCATCCGCGCCGGCCAGACCGCGATCGCGGTCGCCTGCAACGCGGGCAAGGAGAGCGTGCTGCTGGACGCGCGCAGCGACAGCGGCCGGGCCGCCATCGCCAGGCTGGCGCAGCAGGCCGACGTGGTGATCCAGAACTTCCGCCCCGGCGTGGCCGAGCGCATGGGCGTCGGCTACGAGGCGCTGGCCGCGCGCAACCCGGCGCTGGTCTATGTCTCGATCTCTGGCTACGGCCATGCCGGCCCGATGGCGAACATGCCAGCGGTGGACACCACCATGCAGGCCTTCAGCGGCCTGATGCACCTGAACCGCGACAGCGCCGGCCAGCCGCGCCGCATCGCCTTCTACATGGTCGACCTGAGCACCGGGCTCTATGCGGCCCAGCATGCGTCGGCAGCGCTGTACAAGGCCGCGCGCAACGGCCGCGGCCGGCACGTGCGGCTGTCGCTGCTGGAGACCAGTGCCGCGCTGCAGTCCTACCTGATGGTGGATGACGCCATGTTCCCCGATGCGGAACTGGCCGTGGCCAATGCGCCCACCGGGCTGTTCGATGCGGCCGATGGCCGGCTGTACCTGAGCATGCTCAACGACGCCATGTTCGTGCGGCTGGCAACGCTGCTGGGTTTCGACGACTGGCTGGCCGATATCACGCTGCACACCAGCGCCGGCCGTCTGCCGCGCGCGGCGGAGCTGGGCCGGCGCGTGGCGCAGGCGATTGCAGCACAGCCGCTGTCGCATTGGGAGGCGCTGCTGACCGAGCACGATGTGCTGTTCGCGCGCGTGGGCCATGCACGGGACCTGCCGCAGAGCGCGCAATGCGCGCAGGCGGGCGTGTTCGGCCGGCTGCCGCTGGCTGGGATCGGCGAAGTGCCGTGGGCCAACCTGCCAGGCATGGCAGGATCGGAACGGCCGGCAGGGAATGCGCCGGCGCTGGGCCAGCATACCGAAGCGGTGCTGGCGGAGTTCGGCATCGGCACCTGAAAGCGGCGCCGGAAAAGAAAAACGGACGGTGCGCAATGCGTACCGTCCGTGTTCCGTTGTGCGTTGGTAGGCTCGATTGGACTCGAACCAACGACCCCCACCATGTCAAGGTGGTGCTCTAACCAGCTGAGCTACGAGCCTAGCGAAGGCGCGAATTATAGAGACGCCTTTTTGATTGCGCAAGCATCCTCGCCAACTTTTTGTGTGGATGCTTGCGCTTGTGCCGTGCGCGGCGCGTCAGGCGCCGGTGATGCGGTCGCGCAGTTCGCGCTTGAGCACCTTGCCGATGGCGCTGCGCGGCAGGCTCTCCACCTCATGGATCGCGGCCAGCCGCTGGGTCTTGCCCAGGTGCTGGTTGGCCCAGGCCAGCACGTCCTGTGCCGTGGCGCCGCCGCCGGCGCGCAGCGCGACGAAGGCCACCGGGGTCTCGCCCCAGCGCTCCGACGGCACGCCCACCACCGACACATCGGCCACCGCCGGGTGTTCGCGCACCACCGCCTCGAGATCGCTCGGGTAGATGTTGAAGCCGCCCGAGATGATCATGTCCTTCTTGCGGTCCATCAGCACCAGGAAGCCGTCTTCGTCAAAGCGGCCGATGTCGCCGGTGCGGATAAAGCGCTGGCCCTGCGCGTCGTGCCACTCGGTCTCGGCGGTCTTTTCCGGCTGGTTGTGGTAGCCGTTCATCATCGCCGCCGAGCGGCCCACCACTTCCCCGGTGCTGCCGGGCGGCAGTTCGCGGCCCTCGTCGTCGATGATGCGCACGTCGGCACCGGTGGCGGGGCGCCCCACGGTATGCAGCTTATCGGGGAACTGGTCGGCGAACAGCAGGCAGCCGCCGCCGCCTTCGGTCATGCCGTACAGCTCGGTCAGCGCGCCCGGCCAGCGCCGCAGCACTTCGGCCTTCAGGGCGGGGCTGAACGGCGCGCTGGTGCAGAACTTCTGCTGGAAGGACGACAGGTCATGGCGGTCGAACTCCGGATGCGCCAGCAGCCGCTGGTACTGCACCGGCACCAGCATGGTGTGCGTGGCGCGATGCTGCTGCGCCAGCGCCAGGTACTGGCCCGCATCGAACTTGGCCATCAGGATCGCCGTGCCGCCCAGACCGATGGTCGGGAAGAAGCTGGCCAGCGTGGTGTTGGAATACAGCGGCGTCGACAGCAGCGTGATCGCATGCGTGCCGTAGCCGGTGGCGGCGCCGCGCGACACATGGGCCCAGCGCATGCCGTGCGACTGCACGATGCCCTTGGGGGTGCCGGTGGTGCCCGAGGAATAGATGATGTTGAGCGGCATCTCCGGGCGGATCCCGGGCTCGGTCACCGGTGTGCCGGCGGGTGCCAGCCAGGCCTGGTACGGCTGGCCTGCGTCGCTGCCGTCCAGCGTGACGATGGGCGTGGCGGCCAGCTGGTCGCGCACGGGCTGCAGCACGTCGGCCACGGTGGCATCCGTGAACAGGATGCGCGCTGCCGCGTCGGCAACCATGCCGGCCAGGCCGTCCGGCGTGGATGACGGTGCCAGCGGCGCCACGACCACGCCTGCGCGCACCGCGCCCAGGTACACCGCGGCGTATTCGATCGAGGACGACGCGCAGATGGCGATGGCCTCGCCGGGGCGCACGCCGTCGCGGGCCAGCGCCGCGGCAATGCGGTCCATGGCGGCATCGAGGCCGGCATAGTCGAGCACGCGCTCGCCATGCATCAGGGCGCGCTGCGTGGGGCGCTGCGTGGCGTGCTCGCGCACGAGCACGGACATGGTGGTAAAGGGGCGTTGGAGCGGGGTCGGTTGGGTCATGTTCGGCAAGGGAATGCGGACGCCGGCCTGGCGGCGCCCGATGAGCAATGATGGATCGAAGCAGTCTTACTGGATCTGTGCGCCGGAGTCCTTCACCACCTTGCTCCAGCGGTTGATCTCGGCGTCGATATGGGTGCGCAGCGCGGCGGGCGTCGAGCCCACCGGCTCATAGCCGTTGGCGGCCAGCGTCGCCTTCAGTTCGGGCTGGCGCAGCACCGTGGCAATCTCGGTGCTGAGCCGGTCGATCACGGGCTGCGGCGTGCCGGCCGGTGCCAGCATCGCGTACCAGCCGGTGATGCTGATGCCCGGCACGCCGGCCTCGGCCAGCGTCGGCACCTCGGGCGCGACCGCGGCGCGCTGGCTGCCGGTGACGGCCAGTGCGCGCAGCTTGCCGCTCTTCACATGCGGCAGGGTGGTGGAGATGCTGTCGAAGGTCAGCTGGACCTCGCCCGACAGCATTGCCGTCACCACTTGTGCGCTGCCTTTGTACGGAACGTGGGTCATCTTGATACCCGCGACGGAATCGAACAATTCGCCCGCCAGGTGGCCGGTATTGCCGTTGCCGGCCGAGGCGAAGGTCAGCTTGCCGGGCGCGGCCTTGGCCTCGGCAATCAGCTCCTTCACGTTGGTGGCCTGCAGCGAGGGGCTCCCGGCCAGGATCATCGGCAGGCTGGCCACCAGCGAGACGGGCGCGAAGTCCTTGCGCGTGTCATAGGGCAGCTTCGGGTACAGGCTGGCATTGATGGCATGGGCGGCCAGCACCATGATCAGGGTGTAGCCGTCGGGCTTGGCCCGCGCCAGCGCCTGGCTGGCGATGGTGCCGCCGGCGCCGGGCCGGTAGTCCAGCACCACGGGCTGGCCCAGGCGCTCCTGCAGCCTGGCTGCGACCGGGCGGGCCAGCAGGTCGGCGCTGCCGCCCGGCGGGTAGGGGATCAGCAGCTGGACCGGGCGCGATGGCCAGGTCTCGGCGCTGGCGCCGGACGGCAAGGCGGTTGCGGCCGCGGTGGCCAGCATGCCGGCCAGCCATGCGCGGCGGCCCCAGGCGCGGCGCCGGGATGCGATCAGGGATGCCATCAGCTTGTCTCCTCGTTATGCCGGCCGCGGGCGCAGCCGTTGTCCCTTGTCGCCAGGTCGGGCTGGGATGTTGGTGTTACAAACGGTAAAGGTGTAAGCGCGCCAGCGGAATTCTTAAATCGATAAGTCTGGCTTTTTGCAAGCGAAGCGATAGGCGGCACCGGTGCGAATGGCTGTGTCCGGCGGTCGGCTACAGCAATAATCTTTGCGAATGAGGAGATTTTGCCAGCCGGCTGTGTTCAGAGGCTTGAATCTTTGCAATCAGGGAGATTTCTTGATTTCCTCGCCTGGACACACTAAAGTCTTTGCAATCAAGGAGATTTTTGTGCCAGTGACCCTCACCGAACCCGGCGATATCGGCGCCTTCGTGCGCGCTGCCCGCAAGGCGCAAGGCCTGCGCCAGGACGATGCCGCAGGCGCCATCGGCGTCAGCGAGAACTTCATGGTGCGCGTAGAGAACGGGGCCGAAGGCATCCAGTGGGGCAAGCTGTTCCAGGTGCTGGAAGGGCTTGGCCTGCGCGTGGTGGTGGATATGCCGGAGGCAGCGGCCCCGCTGGTAGCGCCTGAACTCGCCAAGCTCAGGCAACGCCAGGCGCGCAGCCGCAACCGGCGCGCAGCGGTCAAGGGAGGCGACCAGCATGGCTGAGCGCGTACTGGTCGCCAGCATCAACGGAGCGCCGGTCGGCGAGCTGCATGAAGCCAGCGATGCCTGGTCATTCCGCTATGACGCGGAGTGGCTGGGCAACCCGCACGCCTTCGCCCTGAGCCCGGCGCTGCCGCTGCAGCGGGAGGCGCTCGCCGATGGCAGCACGCTGCGGCCGGTGCAGTGGTACTTCGACAACCTGCTGCCCGAGGACGGCCAGCGTGCGCTGCTGGCACGCGATGCCAGCATCCGCAACGAGGCCGATGCCTTTGCCCTGCTGGCCCACTATGGGGCGGAATCGGCGGGCTCGCTGACGCTGCTGCCGCCCGGCCGCGGGCCCGCCACCGCGCCGGCCCTGCGCGCCTTGAGCGATGCCGCGCTCGACGCCCGCATCCACAGCCTGCCCAGCGTGCCGCTTACGCATGGCGCGGTCAAGCGCATGTCGCTGGCCGGTGCCCAGCACAAGCTGGCGGTGGTGCTGCGGGACGGCGCGCTGTTCGAGCCCGGCGCGGATACGCCGTCCACGCATATCCTGAAGCCGACCCACCAGATGCAGGAGATCTATCCGCATTCGGTCATCAACGAGTGGTTCGTGATGTCGCTGGCCGCGCGGCTGAAGCTGGAGGTGCCGCCCGTGCACCGGCGCTATGTGCCGTCGCCGGTCTACCTGATCGACCGTTTCGATCGCCATCTCACGCAGCAAGGGCAGTGGCAGCGGCTGCATGCGATCGATGCCTGCCAGCTGCTGAACCTGCCGCGCACCTTCAAATACGACCAGGGCAGCGTCGAGCGGCTGGCGCAACTGGCAACGCTGTGCCGCGCCCCGGCGGTGGCGCGGGCACGGTTGTTCGACTGGCTGGTGTTCAACATCCTGGTGGGCAATTCGGACGCGCACCTGAAGAACCTGAGCTTCCTGGTGTCCGATGCCGGCATTGCGCTGGCGCCGTTCTACGATTTGCTCAGCGAGGCGGCTTACGCCACCCGCACCTATGACAAGACCGGCTGGCCGCAGGCGCACCGCTTTGCCTGGCCGGTGCTGGGGGTGGAGTTCTACAGCGATTTCTCGCGCGCGCTGGTGCTGGAGGCAGGGCGCGCGCTGGGCCTGACCGGCGTGACCGCCGAGCGGCGGCTGGACGCCATGCTGCGCGGCATCGGGCCGGCCGCGCAGGCGCTCTATGAGCAGGCCGAGCAACAGAACGCGGCCATGGCGCGGGAGCGCCCGGTGCTCACCGGCGGGTTTGCCGGCGAACTGGCCTGCCTGCGCGTGATCCGTTTCACCATCATCGCCGACATGGTCAGGGCGCTTGCCGCAGCCTGAGTCTGGCTAATGACTGGTGGGATGCGGCTGGCTGAAGAAGTAGGGCACCAGCGCGGCGGCAATCAGCAGGCCCGCGGACAGGAAGATCGCCGCATAGGTGGAAGGCAGCGGCCAGCCGCGCACATGGCCGGCATTGGCGATCAGCCCGTAGCCCCATGACGTCAGCGCCGATCCCAGGAACACAAAGGTGTTGAGCAGCCCCAGCCCGCGCCCGCGCCGCGACGGCGTGATCAGCCCGCGGCCCTGCGCCATCACCAGCGGGTGCAGCATGCCGATGGTCGACAGCAGCGCCATCATCGCCACGCCGTAGCCGATGCCGCTGTCCGGCCATAGCGCCAGCAGGAACGAGCCCGACATGGCAAAGCACGACCAGCCGGCGATGGCGGTCTTGAGCGTGTTGCGGCGGACCAGCACCGGCAGCAGGAAGGCGGTCAGGAAGCCGGCCAGGCTCAGCAGCGCCAGCGCCACTCCGCGCGGCGCCGAGCCCAGCCCGAACACGTCGGCCAGGTAGGGGCCGCTCCAGGCATTGCGGAAGGCGGTGCCGGCGGACATCGCCACGCACAGCGGAATCAGCGTCCACAGCGGCGCCAGCTTCAGCAGCTGCAGGCTTTCCGACAGCATCGCCGGCCACGACGCGCTGCGGGCCTCGGCATGGCCCTGGTCGCGCACGAAGCGCCACACACCATAGCAGGCCGCGACCATGCCCAGCGCCGATACCGCCATCGACGGGCGCCATCCGATCAGCGAGATGGCCCAGCCCAGCGGCGCCGTGGCACACAGCGCGCCGATCATGCCCATGGCATTGGAGCGGCTGACCACGCGGGTGTAGTCGCGCTCGGACAGCTGGTCGGAGGCGAAATGCAGCAGGCCCATGAAGACCGGCGCGCATGCCAGCCCCAGCCCTACCTGCGCCAGCGTGGCCGCCGCGCCGTTTGGCGCCAGCACGAACAGGATCGACGACACCGCGCCCACCGCCAGCAGCAGCGCGGTCGGCCGGCCCACGCCGTAGCGGTCGAAGGCAATGCCCACCGGGATCTGCGTCACGGCAAAGGCCAGGAAGAATGACGAAGACAGCGCGCCAAAGCCCGCCGGCGACAGCCCGAAATCATGCTGCAGTTCGGGCGCCATCACCGCCAGGCAGGAGCGGAAGAACTGGCTGAGCGCAAAGGCGAACGTCAGCAGGGCGATACCGCGCGCGGCGTGCGTTGCCGGGGCATGGGCGGGCAGGGCGTCGGGCGATGCGGGGAGGCGGGTGTTGCTGGGGGTCACGGCTTCAACAGCGGCCTGCTCGGGCCGCGTAGTCTCGGTACTGCGCGATCTCGGCCGCTACCAGCGGGCGCAGGGTTTGCCACTGCACCGGCTGCGGAGCGAACACGCTGTTGTTGTTATCGGAGGAAATGCACAGGCGCACCTGCGCGACGTGGCCGGCGGCATCGGTGCGTACGTGCAGGATGCGGGTCGACCGCGGTGGCTGCCAGGTGATGGGCGGCAGGAAGTAGGTCCTGCCGCTGCCCCGCTCGGACGGGTCGGTGACAAGACCGAACGTGGTGCCTAGCAGTGAGTGTAGAGCGTGCGCGGTCAGCATGGTCGGCGCGTGGCCGGTGTTCGCCCAGCTTGCATGGCAGGCGAGCCGGCCTGCCTGTCCACTCAGCCCGGCAGGGCGTCGTAGGTCAGCAGGAATACCTGCTCATCCCCCGCACTGACCGGCAGCCAGACGATTTCCAGTTCAGGGAACGCGGCTTCCACGTTGGCGTGCTCGTTGCCGATCTCTACCACCAGCACGCCGCCCGGATTCAGGTGCGCCTTGGCGCCGGCGATGATCCGGCGCACCACGTCCATGCCGTCGTCGCCGCCGGCCAGGGCGATGCGCGGCTCGGCCAGGTATTCCGGCGGCAGC
This sequence comes from Cupriavidus sp. GA3-3, assembly GCF_000389805.1. Lineage (NCBI taxonomy): Bacteria > Pseudomonadati > Pseudomonadota > Betaproteobacteria > Burkholderiales > Burkholderiaceae > Cupriavidus > Cupriavidus sp. GA3-3. Next base: position 16,418 of record NZ_KB944484.1, on the reverse strand, counting down.
GCCTGCATCGAGCCTTCGTTGACGTAGGGCGGGTTGGTCAGGATCACGTCGTAGGTGGCGCCGTGCGGCAGCGGCGCGTACAGGTCGCCTTCATACAGCCGGATGCGGTCGTCCATCTTGTAGTCGGCCACGTTGCGGCGCGCCACGGCGAGTGCGTCGGGCGAGATGTCGACGGCGTCGATCTTCGCGTTCGGCCACACGTGCGCGGCCACGATCGGCAGGCAGCCGGAACCGGTGCACAGCTCCAGCACCGGGCCGATGCTGTCGGCCTCGCCGACCCAGGGCTCCAGCCCGTCCTGCAGCAGTTCGCCGATAAAGCTGCGCGGCACGATCACGCGTGAATCGACGTAGAAGCGCAGGCCGTGCATGAAGGCCTCGTGCGTGATGTAGGCGGCCGGCACGCGCTCATTGACGCGGCGGTCGATGACCTTGAGCACGGCATCGACTTCCTCGGGCAGCAGGCGCGCGTCCAGGAAGGGATCGAGCGTGTCGAGCGGCAGGTTCAGCGTATGCAGCACCAGGTAGGCGGCTTCGTCATAGGCATTGGCGCTGCCGTGGCCAAAGGACAGGCGCGCGGCGGTAAAGCGCGAGACTGCGAGACGCAGCAGGTCGCGCACGGTGCGCAGGGGAGAGGGCGTTGCCATGTATGGGTGTCTTTCGGCGAAAAAAATCAGGCGACGAGACGTTCCAGCACGCCGCGGTAGACGTTCTTCAGCGGCTCGATGAAGCGTACTTCAACGTGCTCGTCGATCTTGTGGATGCTGGCGTTGGGCGGGCCGAACTCGATCACCTGCGGGCAGATTTTGGCGATGAAACGCCCGTCAGAAGTGCCGCCGGTGGTCGACAGCTCGGTCTTGACGCCGGTCTCGGCCTCGATCGCCGACGACAGCGCGTCGGACAGCTCGCCGCGCGGGGTCAGGAAGGGCTCGCCGCCCAGGGTCCAGTCCAGCGCGTATTCGAGCTGGTGGCGGTCCAGGATCGCATGCACGCGCGCCTTCAGGCCTTCGGGCGTGCTGGCGGTCGAGAAGCGGAAGTTGAAGTCGATGGTGACGTGGCCCGGGATCACGTTGGTGGCGCCGGTGCCGCCGTGGATGTTCGACATCTGCCAGCTGGTCGGCGGGAAGTACTCGTTGCCCTGGTCCCAGACCTCGGCGGCCAGCTCGGCCAGCGCCGGCGCGGCTTCATGGATCGGGTTGCGGCCCAGGTGCGGGTAGGCGATATGGCACTGAATGCCCTTGACCGTGAGCTTGCCCGAGAGCGAGCCGCGGCGGCCGTTCTTGACCATGTCGCCGAGCGTGTCGACCGAGGTCGGCTCGCCGATCACGCAGTAGTCCAGGCGCTCGCCGCGTGCGGACAGGGCCTCGACCACCTTGATGGTGCCGTCGTGCGCCGGGCCTTCCTCGTCGCTGGTGATCAGGAAGGCGATCGAGCCGGCATGCGCAGGATGCGCCTTGACGAACTCTTCCACCGCCACCATGAAGCCGGCGATGGAGGTCTTCATGTCGGCGGCGCCGCGGCCGTACAGCTTGCCGTCGCGGTGCGTCGGCGCGAACGGGTCCGAATGCCACTGCTCCAGCGGGCCGGTCGGCACCACGTCGGTATGGCCGGCAAAGACCAGCAGCTTGCCGTCCTTGCCCTGCGTGCCGCGCCTGACCGCCCACAGGTTGGTCACGCGGAAATCGTCGGGGCCGCTGACGAGCGCTTCGCAGTCGAAGCCGAGCGCCTTCAGGCGGGTTTCCAGGATGGCCTGGCAGCCTTCGTCGGCGGGCGTGACGGAGCGGCGGCGGATCAGGTCTTCGGTGAGGGCGAGGGTGGCGGTCATCGGACTACGGAAATGGAAATCAGAACTGGCCGGCGTACTGGTCGGCGGAGAAGCCGACCATCACCTTGCCATCGTGGGCCAGCACCGGGCGCTTGATCAGCGACGGGCTTTGCTGCATCAAGGCGATCGCGCCGGCTTCCTGCTCGGCGCGGGCCTTGTCGGCGTCCGACAGCGTGCGCCAGGTGGTGCCCTTGCGGTTGAGCAGCGTGGCCAGCGGCACATGCTTCAGCCAGCCGCGCAGCATGGCTTCATCCACGCCCTGCTTCTTGAAGTCGTGGAAGGTGTAGGCCACGCCGTTGGCATCCAGCCAGGTGCGGGCTTTCTTGACGGTATCGCAGTTGGGTATGCCGTAGAGCAGGACGGTCATGGCTAGTCTTGATGGATTGGATTCAGCGGAACAGCAGGTTCAGCGCGATCACCAGGCCGCCCAGGCCCAGCGCCACGCCGCCCATGGCCACCGCGGTCATCAGGCGCAGGCGGCGGTCCAGCCGGGCGGCTTCCTTGCGCAGCGCGTCGATGGTGATGGCATGTTGCTCGGCCAGCAGCTTGACGGCCTCGGCCTGCTGCACGGCAGCGGCTTCCAGCTCGGCGATGCGGGCGGCGGGATCGCGCGTGTCGGCCACCGCGCCTTCCGGCGTGCCGTCCTTGCGCTTGTTCTTCTTCAGTTTCTCGATGGTCTTGTTGGCCTGCTCGAGAATGGTGGGCAGCAGGGAGAGCACGGTACTGACGGTGGTGGGATCCAGGGCCATGAGTCGCTTGCGGAGGGAAGGCATGTTCAGCCTGGCCAGGCGGGGTGACAACGGAAATACTGCCCCGGGGCCGGGCCCCGGGACGGGGCGGCGCAGCCGTTGCGGGCTGCGCCAGGCGTGCTCAGTCGCCGCGCAGCAGGTCGTTCAGGCTGGTCTTGGCGCGGGTCTGCGCGTCGACCTTCTTCACGATCACGGCGCAGTACAGGCTGTACTTGCCATCCTTGGACGGCAGGTTGCCCGCCACCACCACCGAGCCGGCCGGCACGCGGCCATAGTGGATCTCGCCGGTTTCGCGATCGTAGATCTTGGTCGACTGGCCCAGGTACACGCCCATCGAGATCACCGAGTTCTCTTCCACGATCACGCCTTCAACCACTTCCGAGCGCGCGCCGATAAAGCAGTTGTCTTCGATGATCACCGGGTTGGCCTGCAGCGGCTCCAGCACGCCGCCGATGCCCACGCCGCCCGACAGGTGGACGTTCTTGCCGATCTGTGCGCACGAACCGACCGTGGCCCAGGTGTCGACCATGGTGCCTTCGTCGACGTAGGCGCCGATATTGACGTACGACGGCATCAGCACCGCGTTCTTGGCGATGAACGAGCCGCGGCGGGCCACGGCCGGCGGCACCACGCGGAAGCCGGCCTTGGCGAAGTCGTCTGCGCTCCAGTTGGCGAACTTGGTCGGCACCTTGTCGTAGAACTGGGCAAAGCCGCCGGCGCTCATCGGCGCGTTGTCTTCCAGGCGGAACGACAGCAGCACGGCCTTCTTGATCCACTGGTTGACGATCCAGTCCTTGCCTTGCTTCTCGGCCACGCGCAGCGCGCCGGAATCCAGCTGGCTGATGACGTTGGCGACGGCCTCGCGGATGTCGTTGGGGGCGGACTTGGGCGACAGGCTGGTGCGGTCTTCCCAGGCCTGGTCGATCAGGGCTTGCAGAGCTTGCGTCATGTTCGTTTTCTCAGGTGTTGAATGTTGATGTTCGGCCAATTGTGTTCTCCCTCTCCCCTCAGCGGGAGAGGGTCGGGGAGAGGGGGGTCTAGCAAGGCACCACGCTGGTAGAACCGCCTGCCCTCTCCCCCGGCCCCTCTCCCGCAAGCGGGAGAGGGGAGCAAACCAGTGGTCAAGGCCAAAGCCTCAGGCCAGCGATTTGCAGAATTCCACGATCCGGCGCGCACCTTCCAGGCATTCCTCCGGCGTCGCCACCAGCGCCATGCGCACGCGGTTTGCCCCCGGGTTAATGCCGTCGGCTTCGCGCGCCAGGTAGCTGCCGGGCAGCACGGTCACGTTCTGCTCGGCCAGCAGGCGCGCGGCGAATTCGGTATCGGTGAGGCCGGTGCGCGAGACATCGGCCCACAGATAGAAGCCTGCATCGGGCAGCGCCACGTCCAGCACCTCAGCCAGCATCGGCGTGACTTCGCTGAACTTGCGCACGTAGGCGGCGCGGTTCTCGCGCACATGCGATTCATCGTTCCAGGCGGCGATGCTGGCGCTCTGCACCGCCGGGTTCATGGCGCCGCCGTGGTAGGTACGGTATAGCAGGAATTTCTTCAGCAGCGCGGCGTCGCCGGCGACGAAGCCCGAGCGCAGGCCCGGCACGTTGGAGCGCTTGGACAGGCTCGAGAACATCACCAGCCGGTCAAGGCCGCGGCCCAGCTTGTGCGCGGCTTCCAGCGCACCCAGCGGGGCGCGGCCCTCGTCGAAATAGATCTCCGAGTAGCACTCGTCCGAGGCGATCACAAAGCCGTAGCGGTCCGACAGCGCAAACAGCTGCTTCCAGTCTTCCAGCGACAGCACCGCGCCGGTCGGGTTGCCGGGCGTGCACACAAATAGCAGTTGCACCTTCTGCCAGACCTCGTCGGCGATGCGGTCGAAGGCCGGGGCGAAGTTGCGCGCCGGGTCGCTGTTGGCGAACACCGGGGTGGCGCCGGCCAGCAGCGCCGCGCCTTCGTAGATCTGGTAGAACGGGTTGGGGCACAGCACCAGCGCGCCCGCGCGGGTGCCGTCGACCACGGTCTGGGCAAAGGCGAACAGCGCCTCGCGCGAGCCGGTCACCGGCAGCACTTCGGTGGTGGCGTTGACCTTGGGCAGGCCGTAGCGGCGTTCCAGCCAGCTGGCGATGCACTGCCGTAGTGCATCGGAACCTGCCGTTGTGGGATAATTCGCCAGCCCCGCGAGCGACTCTGCCAGCGCTTGCTTGATGAATTCAGGCGTCGGATGCTTGGGCTCACCGATGCCAAAGCTGATGGCCGGCTTGTCGGCAGGCTTTACCTGCGCAAAGAGCACCCGCAGTTTCTCGAACGGGTAGGGCTGGAGCAGGTCGAGGCGCGGATTCACAGTGTCAGTCGGGGCCGGTTAAAACGACGCATTATAGAGGAACGGCGCGGGTTTCCGTGCGCCGGCCCGGCCCGCGCGGCCGGCCACGAGCACGGATGGCGGGCATCACGCCCTGGTGATGCCGCCGGCGCCGTCCGGACCCTGCCTGCCTGTCACCGGTCGGCGGCCCGGCTCGCCTCGCTTTGATCCCCTTTATGAGCACAAATACTGTTGCGGCGCAGCATGCGCCGGCCGACCGCCATGCGGTCAAGGCATCGCTTTCCATCCTGATCGGCGCCTCGGTCTGGGGCATCGCCTGGTTCCCGTACCGCGTGCTGGCGGGCTGGGGTCTGGGCGGCATGCACGCCGCGGCGCTGGTGAGCTCGGTCGCGGCGGTGCTGTCGCTGCTGGTCTTCCGCCGGCACCTGGCCGGCCTGCGCCCGCACTTGCTGTTTGTCGCGATCGGGCTGGCGGCGGGCGTGACCAACGCCGGCTTCGTCTGGGGCAGCGTCAACGGCCATGTGATGCGCGTGCTGCTGCTGTTCTACCTGACCCCGGTCTGGACCGCGCTGTTTGCCCGGCTGTTCCTGGGCGAGCGGCTGTCGGCGGCGGGGCTGTCGCTGGTGGCGCTGGCCCTGTTCGGCGCCGGGCTGATGCTGTGGACGCCCGAGGTCGGCGTGCCGCTGCCGGGCTCCGCCGCCGAATGGTCGGGCCTGATCGGCGGCATGGGCTTTGCCGTCAACAATGTGCTGTCGCGCCGCGCCGGCCAGCGCTTCCCGGACATGGACGCACGCGTGCGCACGGTGGTGGTCTATCTGGGCTGCACGGTGGTGGGCGTGCCGGCCGCGCTGCTGCTCGATGGCCCGTCGGTGGCCATCGTCGCGGGCGCGCAGGTCAGCGTGGGCATGCTGGTGCTGGGCCTGGCGGCGGTGCTGGTGGTCAGCAACTCGGTGGTGCAATACGGGCTGCAGCGGCTGCCGGCCAACCGCGTGTCGCTGCTGATGCTGTTCGAAATCGTGATCGCAGCGCTGTCCTCGTGGTGGTTGGCGACCGAGGTGCTGAGCTGGAAGGAAGCGGCCGGCGGCCTGTGCATCATCGCCGCCGGCGCTTTGTCGGGACTGGTGCACCGGAGCCGCGCGCCGGCGCCGGCCGCAGCGGGCGCCGAGGCAGCGGCATGTCACTGACTGAGCCGGCGGGTGCTTCAGTGCAGCATGACCCGCGACACCATTGCCACCAGTGGCGTCCGTACCGCGCGCTCGACGCCGCGGTGCAAGTGCAGCGGCCGCAGCAGCATCTTCACGGTCATTTCGATGGGGATGTTGCGCCGGATCACCCCGGACACGCGCGCATTGAGCGCGCGCACCTCGGCTTCTGACACCGCTTCCACACCGCGCTCCATGCGCAGCACATTGCGCAGCGCGATCGCGGCGTCCTCGTTCTTGATCTCCAGCAGCCGGCGCGCCAGCGCACCCAGCACGCGCAGCCGGCCCAGCCGCTCGGATGCCGCAAAGCGGTTGAAGTACTGGTAGAAGTGCTTGTAGTGCCGCACCTCGTCGTTGGAGATGCGCCGCGTCAGGTCGCGCAGCACCGGTTCGTCGCTGGCCTGTTCCAGCGCGCGGTAGTAGGCGGCGGTGCCGGTTTCCACCACGCAGCGGGCCGCCATTTCCAGGCCCTCGGTCGGCTCGAACTGGTCGATCGAGCAGGTCTTGCTGTACTCGTCGAAGAAGCGTGCATAGCCGCGCTCCCAGTTGAATTCCGGCCAGACATGCTCGACATAGCGCCGCAGCGCCAGCCCGTGCTGCAGTTCCTCGGCTTCCCAGTGCTCGGCAAGCCAGTCGGCCGCGTCGGGCACACGGGCGTAATAGGTGGCAAGGTTGCCTGCATAGGTGTCGGATCCGCTCTCGATGAACGAGGCCGACACCAACAGGTAGAAGAGATCGCGGTCGCCGCGTACGCGTTCCACGTCGATCGCCTGGTAGTTGATGTCGCTGACAGACCACGGCCGGGCGGCCGTTGACGGTTCACTCATGCTCTGTCCTCCTGGTTGGCCAAAGGCTGCGACGGGCGTTCATGGGCGTTTGGCTCGGAGCGCATCCGGAGTCACGCCGACAGATCAGAGACTAGCATTTACCCTAATTAGTTTCCCGGCGATTGGCCGGCAACGCTGGCTGACAGCGCCCACGGCGCCTGCCAAAGTGCTTGCGGAAACGCTTGTAAGGGGCGGAATAGCAAGGGAAATCGGCCATGGGATATGACGCCGGGGCGACTGCCAAACGGGCCGGCGAAGGCATCTGCGATGGTATGATTAGCCCCAATTCTCGGGCCCGAGGGGTATTTTGAGGTGCTGGCGTCACGCCGCGCCGGCTCCCGCGCAGCCCGGCTTTCTGAACAGTGCAATAGCCCCGATACCAGGCCGACCCGGTTCCGATACCGGAGTGGCCGATACCACACGAGAAACCGTGCGACTATCCTCGATCAAGCTGGCGGGCTTCAAGTCATTTGTCGATCCCACCAATTTTCAAGTGCCCGGCCAACTGGTCGGCATCGTAGGTCCCAACGGCTGCGGCAAATCGAACATCATCGATGCGGTGCGCTGGGTGCTGGGTGAGTCACGTGCGTCAGAGCTGCGTGGCGAATCCATGCAGGACGTCATCTTCAACGGCTCCACCGCGCGCAAGCAGGCCGGCCGGGCGAGTGTCGAACTGGTGTTCGACAATGCCGAGGGCCGCGCCGCCGGCCAGTGGAGCCAGTACGCCGAAGTCGCGGTCAAGCGCGTGCTGACCCGCGACGGCACTTCGTCCTACTACATCAACAACCAGCCGGTGCGCCGGCGCGACATCCAGGACATCTTCCTGGGCACGGGCCTGGGCCCGCGCGCCTACGCCATCATCGGGCAGGGCATGATCTCGCGCATCATCGAGGCCAAGCCCGATGACATGCGCATCTTCCTGGAAGAAGCCGCGGGCGTGTCCAAGTACAAGGAACGCCGCCGCGAAACCGAAAACCGCCTGTCCGACACGCGCGAGAACCTGACCCGCGTGGAGGACATCCTGCGCGAACTCGGCAGCAACCTCGAAAAACTGGAAGGCCAGGCCGAGGTGGCGCAACGCTTCAAGACGCTGCATGCCGACGGCGAAGAAAAGCAGCACCTGCTGTGGCTGCTGCGCAAGCGCGAGGCCCAGCAAGAGCAGGAACGCCACCAGCGCGCCATCGAGCAGGCCCAGATCGACCTGGAAGCGCAGACCGCGCAGCTGCGCCATGTCGAAGCCGAGCTCGAAACCATGCGCGCCGCGCATTACGCGGCGTCCGATGGCATGCACGCCGCGCAGGGCGCGCTGTATGAGGCCAACGCCGAAGTTAGCAAGCTCGAAGCCGAGATCCGCTACGTGGTGGAATCGCGCAATCGCGTGCAGGCCCAGATCGCCGCGCTGACCGGGCAGCGCGAGCAGTGGCAGGGCAAGGCCGAACAGGCCACCGACGAGCTGGCGCAGGCCGAAGAAAACCTGGCCGTGGCCGAAGGCCGCACGGTCGAGGCGCAGGAAGCCGTCGCCCACAAGAACGACGAACTGCCGACGCTGGAAGGGCAATGGCGCGACGCCCAGCAACTGCTCAACGAGCAGCGCGCCGGCATCATGCAGGCCGAGCAGGCCCTGAAGCTCGAAGCCGCGCAGCAGCGCAGCGCCGACCAGATGCTGCAGCAGCTGGAACAGCGCCGCGAACGCCTGTCGGCGGAAGAAAAGGGCCTGGACCGTCCCGACGAGACCCGCCTGGAGCAGGCCCGCGCCGAGCTGGCCGAGCAGGAAGCGCTGGTCGAGGAAGCCCAGGCCGTGCTGGCCGACGCCGAAGAGAGCGTGCCGCGCCTGGACGAAGCGCGCCGCGCCGCGCAGGCGCGCGTGCACAGCGAAGCCTCCGCAATCGCCACGCTGGAGGCGCGCCTGTCGGCGCTGCGCCAGCTGCAGGAGAACGTGCAGACCGACGGCAAGGTGCAGCCGTGGCTGGCCAGGCATGAGCTGGCCGAGCTGCCCCGCCTGTGGAAGAAGGTCCATATCGAGCCGGGCTGGGAAAACGCGCTCGAATCCGTGCTGCGCGAGAAGCTGGCCGCGCTGGAAGTGTCGAACCTGGACTGGGTCAAGGCCTTCCTGTCCGACGCGCCGCCGGCCAAGCTGGCGTTTTACTCGCCGCCGGCCGCCGCCCGTCCGCTGGAAACGCCTGCCGGCCTGCGCCCGCTGATGTCGCTGGTCCAGATCACTGAGCCGGGCATCCGCGCCGTGATGCAGGACTGGCTGGCCGATATCTATGTCGCCACCGACATGGCGCAGGCGCTGGCCGCACGCAACACGCTGCCTGACGGCGCGTCGTTCGTCGTGGCCGAGGGCCACCTGGTGGGCCGCAACGCCATCCAGATCTACGCCGCCGATTCCGAGCAGGCCGGCATGCTGGCGCGCGAGCAGGAGATCGAAAATCTGCAGAAGCAGGCGCGCGCGCAGCTGCTGCTGTCCGACGAAGCCAAGACCCAGGCGGTGCGTGCCGAAGCGGCCTACACCCAGGCCAGCCAGGGGCTCGGCGATGCCCGCGCGCGCGCCGAGCAGGCTACCCGCCGCGTGCACGCGTTGCAGATGGACGTGCTCAAGCTGTCGCAGGCGATGGAGCGCTACTCCGCCCGCAGCGGCCAGATCCGCGAGGAGCTGGACGAAATCCACGCGCAGATCGAGGAACAACGCGCCATCCGGGCCGAATCCGAAGCCAGCTTCGAGCAGCATGACGCCGCGCTGGCAGAGATGCAGGCCACTCACGAAGACCAGCAAATGGCCTTCGAGGCGCTGGACAGCAAGCTCTCGGGCGCGCGCCACCAGCTGCGTGATTTCGAGCGCGCCGCACAGGAAGCCCTCTTTGCCGAGCGCAACCTGGCCAGCCGCATCGACGAGCTGCGCCGCAATATCCAGGTGGCCGCCGACCAGGCCGAACGCATCGCCGAATCGCTGGAAAACGCCCGCGCCGAGCTGGAGACCATCAACGAGCAGACCGCGCATACCGGCCTGCAGGAAGCGCTGGAGCGCCGCGCCGAGAAGGAAGAAAAGCTCACCATCGCGCGCACCGAACTCGATGCGCTGTCGGCGCAATTGCGCCAGCACGACGAGCAGCGCCTGGCCGCCGAGCGCAGCCTGCAGCCGCTGCGCGACCGCATCACCGAGCTGCAGCTCAAGGAACAGGCCGCGCGCCTGAACCAGGAGCAGTTCAGCGAGCAGCTGACCGCGGCCGAAGTGGACGAGGCCGCGCTGGCCGACAAGCTGACCGGCGATCTGAAGCCGTCATACCTGCAGGGCGAAGTCACGCGCATCAACAACGCCATCAACGCGCTGGGCCCGGTCAACATGGCCGCGCTCGATGAACTGGCGGCGGCGCGCGAACGCAAGACCTTCCTCGATGCGCAGTCGGCCGACCTGAACGACGCCATCAATACGCTGGAAGACGCGATCGCCAAAATCGACCAGGAAACCCGCGCGCTGCTGCAGGGCACCTTCGACCAGGTCAACCATCATTTCGGCGAGCTGTTCCCGTCGCTGTTCGGCGGCGGCCAGGCGCGCCTGATCATGACCGGCGAGGAAATCCTCGACGCCGGCGTGCAGGTGATGGCGCAGCCCCCGGGCAAGAAGAACTCGACCATCCACCTGCTGTCGGGCGGCGAGAAGGCGCTGACCGCGATTGCGCTGGTGTTTGCCATGTTCCAGCTCAACCCGGCACCGTTCTGCCTGCTGGACGAGGTGGACGCGCCGCTGGACGACGCCAACACCGAACGCTACGCCAATATGGTGGCGCGCATGTCGGACAAGACTCAATTCGTTTTCATCTCACATAACAAGATTGCCATGGAAATGGCTCATCAACTCATTGGCGTGACCATGCAGGAGCAGGGCGTTTCGCGTATCGTGGCCGTGGATATGGACGCGGCGGTTTCGATGGCGGAGGCAGCATGAAACTGAACATGGACCTGCAGACCGCGCTGATCGTCGCGGGCCTGGTTTTCGTGGTACTGGTGTTCGGCTACAACCAGTGGCAGATCCGCAAGGCGCGCCGCCCGCGCGAGCTCAGCCCCGAAGACGACCTGCCGCCGATGCGCGAGCCGGTGGTCGGGCAGGGTACCGCGCCGGAAACCGCCGCGCGCCTGCACGAAGCCGCTGCCGAACAGGCACCGCGGCGTGAGCCGACGCTATCTCCGGCGCAGGCCACGGCCGGTGCCGCGGTGGCGACGGACAGCAACCATGCGGCTGCCGCCGCTGCGGCCGCCGCAAGCACCGCGGACGCCGACGAAGTCGTCGCCGAGGAAGTGTCCGTCGCGACCGCCGCGACGCATGCCGAGGCCGCCGAGGACGAGGCTGAAGCCAAAGCCGAGGCCACTCCGGCCCCGGTTCCCGCACCTGCACCCGCCCCAGCTCCGGTGGCCGCCGTGCCCGATGGCCAGCCCACGCCTGCCTTGATCGATCCGCTGATCGACTGCATCGTGCCCCTGCACCTTGAGCGCAAGGCCTCCGGTGACCGCATCCTGCCGCTGACCGGCCGGCTGCGCCGCGCCGGCACCAAGCAGGTCCATATCGAGGGCCTGCGCACCGAAGCCAATGCATGGGAGCCGGTCACCGCCGGCCACCAGTACGAAGACCTGCAGGTCGGCGTGCAGCTGGCCAACCGCGGCGGCCCGCTCAACGCGCTGGAATTTTCGGAGTTCATCACCGCGGTGGAGTCGCTGGCCGAGTCGCTCGACGCTTCGGCCGACCTGCCGGACATGAGCGAGACCGTCGCCAATGCGCGCGAGCTCGACGGCTTTGCCGCCGGCTGCGACGTGCAGCTGGGCGTCAACGTGATCTCGGATGGCGCGCCGTGGTCGGCGGCGTACGTGCAGAACGTTGCCACGCAGGACGGGCTGGTGCTGTCGCGCGACGGCACGCGTTTTATCCGCTACCAGGCCAATGCCGAGGGCGTGCAGCGTCCGCTGTTCACGCTGCAGTTCGGCGACACCAACTTCCTGCGCGACGACCTGACCGTCAAGGCCGGCCGCCAGATCACGCTGCTGCTCGACGTGCCGGTGGCCGACCAGGCCGCCAAGCCGTTCAAGACCGTGTGCGAATACGGTCACACGCTGGCCCAGCGCATGGGCGCGCAGCTGGTCGACGACAATATGCGGCCGCTGACCGAGGCCTCGTTCGTCGCGATCTTCAGCCAGCTTGAAACGCTGTACAACAAGCTGGAAGCGCGCGGCATGCCGGCCGGTTCGTTGGTGGCGCAGCGCCTGTTCAGTATCTAGCCGGAGCCTGCCATGACCGCAACACACCGCGGCGCGCAGGCAGATGCCTCCGCGCCCGCCGGCCCCTTGCCGCCCGAAGCCGCCGCCAAGCGCGTGGCCTGGCTGCGCGACGAGCTGGATCGCCACAACTACCAGTACTACGTGCTGGACGCGCCTACCATTCCCGACGCCGAGTACGACGCGCTGTTCAGCGAGCTGCAGGCGCTGGAGCTGGAGCATCCCGAACTGCAGACGCCGGACTCGCCCACCCAGCGCGTGGGCGGCGAGCCGCTGTCGGCCTTCGATTCGGTGCGCCACCGCGTGCCGATGCTGTCGCTCAACAACGGCTTCGCCGACGACGACGTGCTGAACTTCGACCGCCGCTGCGCGCAGGGCCTGGGCCGCACCGCGCCCGCAGCCGGCGAGCAGGACCTGTTCAGCGCGGCCGATGCGGTCGAGTACGCCTGCGAGCTGAAGTTCGACGGCCTGGCCATGTCGCTGCGCTATGAGGACGGCAGGCTGGTGCAGGCCGCCACCCGCGGCGACGGCGAGACCGGCGAAGATGTCACGGTCAACGTGCGCACCATCAAGGCGATCCCGCTGAAGCTGCGCGGCCAGGCTCCCGCCGTGCTTGAAGTGCGGGGCGAAGTCTTCATGTACCGCGGCGACTTCGACAAGCTCAACGAACGCCAGGCCGAGGCCGGCGAGAAGACCTTCGTCAACCCGCGCAACGCCGCCGCGGGCAGCCTGCGCCAGCTCGATCCGCGCATCACCGCCAAGCGGCCGCTGTCGTTCTTCGCCTACGGCCTGGGCGAGCTGCAGGGCGTGGACCGTCCGCCCACCCACAGCGCCATGCTCGACGGCTTTGCCGCGCTGGGTCTGCCGGTGTGCAAGGACCGGGCGGTGGTGAAGGGCGCGCAGGGCCTGCTGGATTTCTACCGCGATATCGGCCAGCGCCGCGACGCGCTGCCGTATGACATCGACGGCGTGGTCTACAAGGTCAACGCACTGGCCGAACAGGAGCGCCTGGGCTTTGTCTCGCGCGCGCCGCGTTTTGCGCTGGCGCACAAGTTCCCGGCGCAGGAAATGACCACCATCGTCGAGGACATCGAAGTGCAGGTCGGCCGCACCGGCGCGATCACGCCGGTGGCGCGGCTCAAGCCGGTGTTTGTCGGCGGCGTCACGGTGACCAACGCCACGCTGCACAACGAGGACGAGATCCGCCGCAAGGACGTGCATATCGGCGACACCGTGATCGTGCGCCGCGCCGGCGACGTGATCCCGGAGGTGGTCGCCGTGGTGACCGAACGCCGCCCCGACGATGCGCGCGCGTTCGTGATGCCGACTGCCTGCCCGGTCTGCGGCTCGCATATCGAAAAGCTGGAAGACGAAGCCATCGCCCGCTGCACCGGCGGCCTGATCTGCGCCGCGCAGCGCAAGCAGGCGCTGCTGCACTTCGCGCAGCGGCGCGCCATGGATATCGAAGGCCTGGGCGACAAGCTGGTCGAGCAACTGGTCGACCAGGGCATCGTGCGCACGCCGGCGGATCTGTTCAAGCTGGGCGTGGCCAAGCTGGCCGCGCTGGAGCGCATGGCCGACAAGTCGGCGGCCAACCTGGTGGCGGCGATCGACGCGTCGCGCGAGACCACCATGAACCGCTTTATCTTCGCGCTGGGCATCCGCCATGTGGGCGAAGCCACCGCCAAGGACCTGGCCAGGCATTTCGGCAAGCTCGATGCGCTGATGGCAGCCGACGAAGCCGCGCTGCTGGAGGTGAACGACGTCGGCCCGGTGGTGGCGCAGTCGATCGCGCACTTCTTTGCCGAGCCGCACAACGTCGAGGTCATCGAACAACTGCGCGCCGCAGGCGTACACTGGACGGAAAGCGAGCCGGTGGCCAAGGCCCCGGCGCCACTGTCGGGCAAGACCTTCGTGCTGACCGGCACGCTGCCCACCATGTCGCGCGAGGACGCCAAGGAACTGCTGGAAGCCGCCGGCGCCAAGGTGGCGGGTTCGGTATCGAAGAAGACCGACTACGTGGTCGCGGGCGCCGAGGCAGGCAGCAAGCTCGACAAGGCCGAGGCGCTGGGCGTGCCGGTGCTGGACGAGGCCGGCATGCTGGCGCTGCTGGCAGAGGCCGGCGCCGCGCCGGCACAGGAATAACCGGGGAAACAACCATGATCCGCGAGATTCTCAAGATGGGCGATCCGCGCCTGCTGCAGGTGGCGCGGCCGGTGGAGCGCTTCAATACGCCGGAGCTGCGCACGCTGATCGAAGACATGTTCGACACCATGGACCACGCCAACGGCGCGGGCCTGGCCGCGCCGCAGATCGGCGTGGACCTGCAGGTGGTGATCTTCGGCTTCGACCGCAACCCGCGCTACCCGGACGCGCCGACCGTGCCCAAGACAGTGCTGATCAATCCGGTGCTGGAAATGGAGTCCGACGAGATGGAGGACGGCTGGGAGGGCTGCCTGTCCGTCCCCGGCCTGCGCGGCGTGGTGCCGCGCCACCTGCGGCTGAAGTACAGCGGCCATGACCTGATGGGCAACCGCATCGAGCGCGTGGCCGAGGGCTTCCATGCGCGTGTGGTGCAGCATGAGTGCGACCACCTGCAGGGGATCCTCTATCCGATGCGGATCAAGGACTTCAGGCAGTTTGGGTTTACGGAGGTGTTGTTTCCGGATCTGCCGCCGAATAACGACGATTGAAGAGCTGTGCGGCGCGGTATCGAACCCGCGCAAGGCGCAAAAAAACCGGTCCCCAGGACCGGTTTTTTTGTGTCGGCGAATTCCGGAATCAGAACTTCTCAAACTGCCCCAGGAACCGCCACTTGCCCGGCGGCAGGTCCCCCAGCACCACGCGTCCCATGCGCACGCGCTTGAGGCCGACCACCTGCAGCCCGACCTGCTCGCACATCCGACGGATCTGGCGCTTGCGGCCTTCGCGCAGCACGAAGCGCAGCTGCTCCTCGTTCTGCCAGCTCACCTTGGCCGGCTTGAGGGGAACGCCATCCAGCGACAGCCCGTGGCGCAGCAGCTCGAGATCATCGGCCGGGAATTCCGCGCTGATATTGCGCTCGACCACGCCCTGCGGCGAGTGCCAGATCACGCGCACCAGGTATTCCTTCTCGACGGTCGAATCCTCGCCGATCAGCGCGCGCGCGACGCGGCCGTCCTGCGTCAGCACCAGCAGGCCGGTTGAGTCGATATCAAGGCGGCCGGCGGGTGCCAGGCTCTTGCGTTGCCACGGGGCAAAGCGCTTGCGCGTGGGATCGCCTTCCCACTGGTTCTCGGGGGTGAACAGCACCGCGGCCGGCTCGTAGCCGTCTTCGGCCTGGCCGGAGACGTAGCCCACCGGCTTGTTCAGCAGCACCGTGACACGCTCGCCTTGTTCGGAGCGCGCTTCCTGCATGATCTCGATCACGGCGTCGGGGCGGATGCGGCTGCCCAGTTCGGTCACGGGCTTGCCGTTGACCAGCACCCAGCCGTGCGGGATCCATTCGTCGGCTTCGCGGCGCGAGCACAGGCCCAGTTCGGACATGCGCTTGGACAGGCGCACCAGGCCATCGTCGTGGCTGGACTCGGCGCGGGCGGGCTTTTCCTGGCGCGCGGCCGGTGCCTGCTGGCGTGCCGGGCCTGCGGTGCGGATGCGGTCGGCGGTGTCGCTGAAGCGGCGTGCCGGCGCGGTGCCTTCACGGCGGCGCTCGCCCGACGGCGCGGGGCGCGGGCGCTGCTCGTCATCGCCATAACGGCGCGGACGCGAGTCGGCGCCTTCGAAGCGGCGGGGACGGTTCTCGTCGTCGCCATAGCGGCGCGGGCGCGAGTCGGCGCCTTCGAAGCGGCGAGGGCGGTTCTCGTCATCGCCAACGCGGCGCGGACGCGATTCGGCGCCTTCGAAACGGCGGGGGCGGTTGTTGTCCTCGCCAGCACGGCGCGGCGGACGCGAATCACCGCCCTCGAAGCGGCGCGGCGGGCGCGCTTCGCCGCCTTCGAAATGGCGCGGACGAGCCTCGCCGCGATCGTCGCCAGTGCGGCGCGGGCGGTTGTCGTCGTCGCCAAAGCGGCGCGGCGGACGCGAATCGCCGCCCTCGAAACGGCGCGGACGTGCCTCGCCGCGATCGTCGCCAGTGCGGCGCGGGCGGTTGTCGTCGTCGCCAAAGCGGCGCGGCGGACGCGAATCGCCGCCCTCGAAACGGCGCGGACGTGCCTCGCCGCGATCGTCGCCAGTGCGGCGCGGGCGGTTGTCGTCGTCGCC
>NZ_KB944483.1:0-1450 GCF_000389805.1 Cupriavidus sp. GA3-3 | reverse complement strand
GGCGTGGCCGCCGCGCACAGCGGACATGGTCTTGCCGTCGAGTTCCTGGTCGAGCGGCAGATCCTTGATCATGAGGGTCGATTGCATGGTGAGTCTCCTTGGGGGTTCGGTTGAGGGGAGTCCCGCGTCGGCGGGACTCCCGCATGCAGCGTTACAGCGCGACCATCTGGGTGCCGTTGCCAAAGTTCTGCAGGGTGGGGAGCTTCAGGTTGAGGTGTGTGCTCGCGTCGATCGTGTTCACGATCGGCCCGATCTGCACGCCGATGGTCGGGCTGGCAAAGCCGCCGCCGCCGATGACGTTCTGAAAGTTGCCGCCGACAAGAGAGAGGGCGTGGCCGCCGCGCACAGCGGACATGGTCTTGCCGTCGAGTTCCTGGTCGAGCGGCAGATCCTTGATCATGAGGGTCGATTGCATGGTGAGTCTCCTGGGGGTTCGGTTGGGGGAGCACGTTTGTTGCGCTCGAAGGATATAGAGCATGGGCCGTGCCAGGCCCTGGGAGGTCGCTGCAGTAAGCTGCCTAACGTATTGAAAATAAAAGGTTTTTCATGGAATCTTGGCGCTTTCCGAGATCCGTCGGGCGAAACTTTGTCAGGGTTGGTGTTGGGCGTAGGCAAACTCATTTCATGGCACTGTTGGCCGAACGAACACAGTTGCCCCCCGGAACTGACTGCGTCGAGCCAAGCCGTCTTGAAGCCAATGACACCGGGCTTGGGCGGGTCAGCTCTCTGCCTGGATGCGCGCGATTTGCCCGTCCCGACTGCGGCCTGGTAGTTGGCGAGCGCGCCACTGATGCGAGCTGGCCGCCGCCGTGATGGCACGCAAATGGCCGCGCTCGAAGCGCGGCCCCAAGGTCCGGCGAAGAAAAAAAAACCGCCCAGAATAGGGCGGGTTCAGACTGCTGAAAACCTGTCGAGTGCTTGCCAAGGCTGGCAAGTGCTACGGGCTCCGGACTGGAATACCGTAGGTTGCATCTTCCGCTGCGGACTCCGAGGTGCGTCGCCATCCGTTGAAGCGGGGGCGACGCACCTCGGTCCCGTTACAGCGCAGCCACCTGGATGCCGTTGCCGAAGTTCTGCATGGTGGGGATCTTCAGGCTGAGGTGCGAGCTGGCGTCGATCGTGTTCACGGTCGGCCCGACCTGCAAGCCGATGGTCGGGCTGGCAAAGCCGCCGCCGCCGACGACGTTCTGATAGTTGCCGCCGACAACAGAGTAGGCGCTGCCGCCGCGCACAGCGGACATGGTCTTGCCGTCGAGATCCTGGTCGAGCGGCAGGTCCTTGATCATGAGGGTCGATTGCATGGTAAGTCTCCTTGGGGATTCGGTTGAAGGGGAGTCCCGCCTCGGCGGGACTCCCGCATGCAGCGTTGTTACAGCGTGGCCACCTGGGTGCCGTTGCCGAAGTTCTGCATGGTGGGGATCTTCAGGCTGAGGTGCGAGCTGGCGTCGAT